>CAYWAG010000238.1:0-3697 GCA_964455925.1 uncultured Verrucomicrobiales bacterium
GTAGTATGTATAAAAAAAATCTCCACCACTGACACAGGATGAGCAGTGGTGGAGAATGCGAGATGTCTTATATGACGAGAGATTAGATCTCGTGCACGGGGAGGTTCGCGACTTCCTCGCGGACGCCTTCTGCGAGCGGGGTAGAGAGGTAACGCTCGGTGGAGGAGCACCCGATGGTGACGATCTTCTTCCCGACCATTTCTGGACGCTTAGCGACCTGCATCGCGGCGAACACGTTTGCACCCGTGGAGATCCCCGCAGGGAGACCCTCGAAGGTCGCGAGCTGGCGCGCAGTCTCAAAGGCGTCCTCGTTAGAGACGGTGACGACCTCGTCAATGATCTCGGTGTTCAGGTTACCGGGGATGAAGCCTGCACCGATGCCCTGGATCTTATGTGGTCCTGGGTTACCGCCAGAGATGACCGGGCTGTTGGTCGGCTCTACCGCTACGGTGTGGAGGTTACGACGTCCTTTGATCACCTCAGAGACCCCTGTGATGGTGCCGCCGGTGCCCACGCCAGAGACAAAGACGTCGATCTCGCCCTTCGTATCACGCCAAATCTCCTCCGCCGTGGTCTTACGGTGTGCCTCTGGGTTAGCAGGGTTATCAAACTGGCTAGGGCCGAACGCGCGGTCGCCGTATTCCTCTAGGAGTTGCTTAGCCTTTGCGATGGCACCACCCATGCCCTTTGCGGCAGGTGTGAGGACGATCTCTGCCCCCATGGAGCGGAGCAGCACGCGGCGCTCGATAGACATGCTCTCTGGCATCGTCAGAATACAGCGGTACCCCTTAGCGCGCGCGATGAACGCCAGCGCGATGCCCGTGTTTCCTGAGGTCGGCTCAATAATGGTTCCACCTGGCTTCAGGCTCCCATCCCACTCCGCCTTCTCGATCATGGACTTACCGATCCGGTCCTTGACACTGAAAAGAGGGTTAAAGAACTCCGCCTTTACATAGATGTCCGCGCGGCAGTCACGGGAAATCTGGTTCAGCTTAATGAGGGGCGTATTGCCCACTGTCTCTACCATGTTTTGTGCAATAAAGCTCATATGCCGCTAATATGGCGAACTGCCCTCCCCATGGCGAGCATCTTTTTCCTGCTTCTGTGCGATAGCTCTGAATGGTTTTACCCGCCCATCCTTGACAGTAGCGAATTCTGACCACATAGTGCAGGCATCATATGCAGGGGTGTCCACACCGGACTGAGAGGATGTGCTGGAATGCAGATCTAACCCTTTGAACCTGATACGGGTCATACCGGCGAAGGGAGCGGCGGGGTGGGCTTATCCATCATGCGTTGTTTCCGGAGTTGTCTTCCCGTCTCGCTAAGACCACATAATACCATGACTCCTCCAGAAGATAGCAGCACTCTTGATCTCCCAGATACTGATAACACCGTTCAGCGTGGCGACTACACCGGCCAGTTCACCGAGGACATTGATAACTCCGCAGAGATCGATGCCATCGAGAAAGACCCGACCATTTTCCCTAACTCCACCCGCATCTACATTCCGGGTGAGATCCACCCTGAGATCAACGTCCCCATGCGTGAGATCCGCCAGTCCGATACCGAGCACCCGAACGGACGCGTCGAGCAAAACGCCCCTGTCCGCGTCTATGACTGCTCTGGCCCTTGGGGTGACCCGTCCTTCGAGGGCGACGTCACGCAGGGCGTCCCCGCTGTGCGCCGCGACTGGATCCTCGCCCGTAACGACGTCGAGGAGTACGAGGGCCGCGACGTGAAGCCAGAGGACAACGGATACCTCTCCGATGTCCACGCCGAGGCGTATAACTCTAAGAAAGCCTCCAAGAACAAGCTCAAGGAATACCCCGGCCTCAAGCGTAAGCCACTGAAGGCATCCGCCGGGCACCCAGTCACGCAAAAGTGGTATGCCGAGCAAGGCATCATCACCGCTGAGATGGAATACGTCGCCATTCGCGAGAACATGGGCCGCCAAGAGGAATACCAAACCATCGCGGATAAATACCCAAACCCGAACGATCTCCCACCAGAGGCATCCGAGCGTATCCGCCAGCTCTGCACCACCCCAGAGGGCTACGAGATGCCACGCCCGTCCGAGATCAATCCTTACACCCAGGTCCCGCGTAACCAGATCAACCACCAGCACCCGGGCCAGTCCTGGGGCGCAATGACACCCGCCGTCATCACCCCAGAGTTCGTCCGCTCCGAGGTCGCCCGCGGCCGTGCCATCATCCCGTGTAACATTAACCACCCAGAGAACGAGCCAATGGCGATCGGGCGTAACTTCCTCGTGAAAATCAACGCCAACATTGGTAACTCCGCCGTTGCCTCTACCATTGACGAAGAGGTCGAGAAAATGCGCTGGGCCACCAAGTGGGGCGCAGACACCGTCATGGACCTCTCCACCGGTAAGAACATCCACGCCACCCGCGAGTGGATCCTACGCAACAGTCCCGTCCCCATCGGCACCGTCCCGATCTACCAAGCCCTTGAGAAAGTCAACGGTGTGATGGAGGAACTCAGCTGGGAACTCTTCCGCGACACCCTCATCGAGCAAGCCGAGCAGGGTGTAGACTACTTCACCATCCACGCCGCCGTCCTCAAGGACTTCGTTCCCCACACCGCCAAGCGCATGACCGGCATCGTCTCCCGTGGCGGCTCCATCATGGCGAAGTGGTGCATCCACCACGGTAAGGAGAACTTCCTCTACACCCACTGGGACGACATCTGCGACATCTGCGCCGCCTACGACGTCAGCTTCTCCATCGGAGACGGCCTCCGCCCCGGCTCCATCGCCGATGCCAACGACTACGCCCAGCTCGCCGAGCTCGAGATCCAAGGCGAACTTACCAAGCGCGCTTGGGACAAAGGTTGCCAAGTCATGAACGAAGGCCCCGGCCACGTCCCCATGCACCTCATCCAGGAGAACATGCAGAAGCAGATCGAATGGTGCCACGAGGCCCCCTTCTACACCCTCGGCCCCCTCACCACCGACATCGCCCCCGGCTATGACCACTTCACCTCCGGCATCGGAGCCGCTCAGATCGGCTGGTACGGCTGCGCCATGCTCTGCTACGTTACGCCAAAGGAACACCTCGGCCTCCCGAACCGCGACGACGTCCGCGAAGGTGTGATCACCTACAAGATCGCCGCCCACGCCGCCGACCTCGCCAAAGGGCACCCCGCCGCCCAAATCCGCGACAACGCCCTCTCCAAGGCCCGCTTCGAATTCCGCTGGCGCGACCAATTCGCCCTCGGCCTCGACCCCGCCAAGGCCGTCGAATACCACGACGAAACCCTCCCAGCAGAAGGCGCCAAAACCGCCCACTTCTGCTCCATGTGCGGCCCCACCTTCTGCTCCATGAAGATCACCGCCGACGTCCGCAAATACGCGGAGGAACAAGGCGTGGTGTAACCTACACACCTACAGTGAGCGAGCCTCCCTCAGGCTCGCTCATTTAGCGTGACTATGCTAAGGAAAACCATAATGGCTTCAGGGGATTCAGTAAATCCCCTTGTCAAGAAATCCAGAATAGGCTAATAAAGACACGCTTTTAAAAAACTGAACAACTCAAAATGAATCAAGCAAAACAAACATCAAGAATGTATAAACTCTCGGGAATTATCAACTGTTCGGCAGCCTTTCTTTTTGTGTTGGCATCCATGATTTTGACTATCGTTCCCATTTCCCAAGAAATCGCGTTAGGCCTTATAC
>CAYWAG010000239.1:0-3684 GCA_964455925.1 uncultured Verrucomicrobiales bacterium
GTGTTTCTACAGTGCCCGTATGTCAGCTATTGGAATCATTGGCGGGAGTGGCCTCTATACTCTCGAGGGAATCGAAAATGTTCGTGAATATCAGATCGACACTCCCTTTGGGAAGCCCTCGGATGTGATCATCGGGGGGGAGCTAGCCGGGAAGCAAGTGTACTTCATCCCGCGTCACGGTAGGGGGCACACGATCCTGCCGTCAGAGATCCCGCATCGTGCCAACCTGTGGGCACTGAAGTCACTAGGCGTTCGCTGGGTCATTGGCGTTGGGGCGGTGGGCAGCCTTAAGGAGGAACTCCCTCCGATGTCGATCGTGCTTCCGGATCAATACTTTGACCGCACCGTGACCCGCACGGAGCATACCTTCTTTGGGGGCGGGATCGTAGCGCACGTTCCGTTCGGCTACCCGACTAACCCGACGCTGCGTGGCGTGTTAGCCCAGGCGGCGCAAGGTCTAGAGTTGCCCGTGCAAGATGGCGGGACGTATGTAAATATGGAAGGTCCCGCGTTCTCCACTAAGGCAGAGAGCGAGAGCTACCGCTCCCATGGGTTTGATGTGATTGGCATGACGAACTTGGCGGAAGCGAAGCTCGCCCGGGAGGCAGAGATGGCGTATGCCTCGCTCTCCATGGTTACGGATTATGATTGCTGGAAGGATCATGATGTCGATGTGAGCGAGATCCTCGAATACCTCGGTAAGAATACAGTCAACGCTAAGAAGTTGCTAGCGGTGGCGATCGCGGCACTCCCTGTGGACCAAGAGCAGCCCGAGTTTACCGTGCTCAATACCTCCATCCTGACACAGCCCGCAGACTGTAATCCAGAGGCGGTGATGAAGCTCCGCCCCATCCTAGCGCGTCTTCTCGATCGTGGGTGATGCGTCCCCGCTCTGTTCTTAACCCTATAATATAATAATGATCTCTATGACGACGGCTGTTGGATCGCTCATGCGCTGGATAATACGGCTGACCTTCCTCTCCTGCCTTGGTGGAACGCTCTGGGCAGAGGAGGTGACCTCTGATCCGCAGGGGAGTGCCTCCGAGGTAAGCGTACTCTGTTATCACGACTTCTCGGATGAACTCTCGGCGACCGCGATGCGGATTCGGGCAGACGTCTTTGCGGAGCAAATGCAGCAGCTGGCGGAGCTAGAGGTCAATGTCATCAGTCTCAGTGAGTTTCTGGCGTGGAAGAAGGGCGAGCTAGAGCTGCCTCCTTATAATGTCCTCATTACTATTGATGATGGATGGAGATCCGTGTATGAGGTCGCCTTTCCGGTTCTTAAGAAGCATCAGTTCCCCTTTGCGCTGGGACTCTACACGAGCTTCCTCTCTGGTAAGGGGCGTTCACTGAGCGGTGAGATGCTCCAGGAGATGCGCGAGAACGGGATGGAGGTCTCTGGGCACTCCGCGACGCATCCACTGCCATCGGTCGTAAAGGCTGCGCGGGAAAAGGGGCGTGAGGAATACCTGAAGTTCCTCGATAAGGAAATGGGGCAGTCTAAGAAGAAGCTAGAGGAGAGGTTTGAGACTCCCGTAACGAGTTACATTTACCCTGGTGGGTTCTACTTCCAAGACATGGGCGAGATCCTAGCAGAGCATGGGGTGACGCACGCCTTCACCGTAAAGCCTGGGAAGGTGACGCAAGAAAGCCTCGACTATGAACTCCCTCGCTACGTGGTCTTAGGCACAAGCCCACGGATGTTTGAAGCCGCTGTTAAGTTTACCTCTGGCGATAAGAAGGTTACGCCCCGCGTTGGGTTTCCGGTTAAGCCCGCACAAGATAGCACCACTCCGGAGCGCCTCCCGACCATCGGGATCGACTTCACATCGCTGGAGAACCTCGACCCAGAGAGTGTTGTTATGCGTGTCAGCGGGTTTGGCAAGGTGAAGGGCAGCTTCGTCCCTGAGACCAGCCGCTATGAATGGCGACCCACCCGCCTCCTCCGCCAGCCATCATACTCCGTCACCGTCCAATGGCGCTGGAAGGGGAAGGCCAGCTACGAAGACCCTGTCGGATGGGACTTCTACGTGGATCTCCCTGCTGTTTACCAAGAGAAGTCTCTACCGAGTCGCTAGCTCTTCACCAAAAAAAATCGGTTCTTCTAGGGATTGGTTCTTCTCGGATTTGTGTGGAGAGGTAACTATTCAGGTAGGGCAAAGCACAGGGAACGCCAGCTTCACAGGTTCCGCCTCAATCCTGTGCCAGGAAGAAAGTACGATATTGTTCGGCGGTTGGGTTTTGTTCCCCTAACCCGGGGTGCCGGTTGGCGTATGTCATTGCGCTTCGCACAATGACACGCCGCCCTCTACCCCGGGCTTTGGGCTTTCTCCCCTATCGGGGAGACCGTGTTGCGAAGTTAATAGTTACAATTGGAGAGGGAAAAAGACTGCCAGAGGCTAAAGTCAGTGGAATTATTCACGAGCGAGACGCCCGTGCCAGTGCCTTTATCACCCTAATGTGAGTGTGATTTACGCAAAAGCCACCTAAAAACTTAAAACGTAAAACCTAAAACCCTCTGCGATGATCAGAAATCTACGTCATCACGAAGCACCTCTTTCTTCCACAAACTTCCGAGAAGAGCCAAATCCTTAGTTCTTCTGCGTTGACCTACAGGGGGGAACTTCTCCAAGGTGCAGACATGAGAATCCTTACGGGCCTACAACCAAGCGGAAAGTTACACATCGGGAACTACTTTGGGGCGATTCAGCCAGCGATCCAACTCCAAGATGAGGGGGAGGCGTATTACTTTATCGCGGACTACCATGCGATGACCAGCACGCAAGACCCAAGGGTGCTTGCCGAAAACTGCCGTGAGCTGGCACTAGACTTCCTCGCTTGTGGCCTGGATCCTGATAAGGCGGTCTTCTTCCGCCAGTCCGCTATCCCAGAGGTGCATGAGCTAGCATGGATCTTATCGGTCGTCTGTCCGATGGGACTGCTGGAGCGCTGCCACTCATATAAGGATAAGGTCGCGCGCGGTATCTCTGCGAACCATGGTCTCTTCGCCTACCCCGTGCTGATGGCGGCTGACATCCTGCTCTATGATGCTACGCTCGTGCCTGTGGGGGAGGACCAAAAGCAGCACTTAGAGGTCACTCGCGACCTCGTCGGTAAGGTGAACGATCTCTACGGCGCCGACATTCTCACCCTCCCAGAGCCTCGCATCCGCACAGAGATCGCTAAGGTCCCCGGCATCGACGGGCAAAAGATGAGTAAGAGCTACAACAACACGATCCCGATGTTTGGCGCGGCTAAGGCCACACGTAAGATCATCATGAAGGTCGTTACCGATACCACCGGGGTGGAGGAGCCTAAGCCCGTGGAGAACTCCCACATCCTGGCGCTCTATAAGCTCTTTGCGACAGAGCCACAGCTGGCACAAATGGTTAGCGAGTTTGAGGCTGGCGGGCTAGGGTATGGGCACTTTAAGCAAACCCTCTACGAGGCATATTGGGATCACTTTGCCCCCATGCGCGCGCGCCGCGAGGAGCTGGAGAAGGAGCCCGGGCAGATTGATGAGATCCTCGCCACTGGGGCCCAAAAGGCCCGCGCCGAAGCCAGTAAAGTGCTCACCCGCGTGCGCAAGGCCACAGGTCTAGCTTAGCCCTAGGCAAGAACGTGCTTGCAGGGTGTGATTTTATCTGATGGCTAGAATGACCGCTCTACACATAAAAACCATTC
>CAYWAG010000240.1:0-3675 GCA_964455925.1 uncultured Verrucomicrobiales bacterium
TTGTAATCTGCGTCTATCTGCGAAATCTGCGGATAAAAAATGTCGTGTAGTGTGTGGTTCACTCGAATATGCTCGCGTGACACGTAATACGATGATGCTCTCCCATGCAGGTTTGCGTTCCTCTCTTTTTTTAGCGGAATTTGGCGTCGCGGTTTAAATGTCCTGCTACCCCCACCTGAATAGTTACGGGTGTGCAGGCGTTACTGCGGCTCTAGCCGCTGCACAAAGCGCTCTAGGCGATCCATGGCGACTTCGAGTTGATCGAAGGCCGTGGCGTAACAACAACGTAAGAACCCTTCGCCACAGGCACCAAAGGCGGTACCGGGGACCGCCGCCACGCTCTCCTCCTCTAGTAGGCGTAAGGCGAACTCATGGCTGCTAAGCCCATAACGCGTGATGTCAGGAAAGACGTAAAAGGCTCCACCAGGAAGGTGACAGTCTAGCCCCATGTCGTTGAGGCGAGTTACGACGTAGTTGCGCCGCATCTCGTAGCTCTCCTTCATCTCTAGCACGGCTGGCATACCGTTCTCCAGCGCCTCTAGCGCGGCGGCTTGGCTCGTGATAGGGGCGCAGAGCATAGCGTATTGGTGGATCTTCATCATCGCGTCGATCAGTGGCGGAGGCGCACAGGCATAGCCCATGCGGAACCCCGTCATGGCAAAGGCCTTAGAGAACCCATGCAGGAGAATCGTGCGTTCACGCATCCCTGGCATCTGCACGATGCTTAGCCCAGGGTCGCCCTCATAGGTTAACTCGCTGTAGATCTCATCCGCCAGCACGATCAGGTCATGCTTCACACAGAGCTCCGCGATAGCAGCGAGCTCCTCGGGGTTCGCGAGAGCACCGGTGGGGTTCGTAGGATAGTTTAGGATCAGCACCTTACTGCGAGGCGTAATCGCCTGCGCGATGTCAGCCGCCTGCACCGCAAAGTTATGCTCCTTCTGTGTCTCCACCACCACCGGGACAGCATACGCCATGGCGATGCTAGGGCTGTAGGAGACGTAACATGGCTCGTGGTAGATCACCTCATCCCCAGGGTTACACAGAGCACGCAGTGCCAGATCCATAGCCTCAGAGACCCCCACAGTTACCAGAACCTCGCTCTTAGGGTCATAATCCACGCGAAAGAAGTCATTCACATACGTGCTAATGGCTTCCCGTAAGCTCAGTAGCCCTAGGTTAGACGTGTAGCTCGTCTTCCCCTGCTCTAGCGAGAAGATAGCGGCCTCCCGGATGTGCCAAGGCGTCTGGAAGTCTGGCTCCCCCACGCCCAGTGAGATCACATCATCACGCCCGATGACGAGCTCAAAGAAGTCACGAATCCCAGAGCGCGGGATCGCCCCTACGGTGTTAGAAATCTTATCTGCGTAGTTCACGGTGTAATCGGTAAGCGTTCCCCTTCTCTCTCATCGTTAAAGTGCAGGCCGTTGAGTTTATACGTCTTCAGCGGGAAGTGCGTCTGGGTAGAGATCACGCCCTCAATCTTAGAGAGGGTATCAAAGACGAAAGTGGCAACATGCAGGGAATCCTCCACCTCCACCTCGATCAGTAAATCATAGGCACCGCTAAAGAGCGAGCAGGAGATCACCTGGTCAAAGCGCGCGATCCGGTGCGCCAGACGATCATACCCCCCACCTGGCTCCGGCTTAATCTTCACCTCGATCAGGGCCTTCACTCTCCGGTTCGCCACCTTATCATTGTTGATCACCCATTGACGCCCCTTGATCACGCCCTGCGCCTTCCACTCCGCAATCTGCGCGACTACCTCCTCCAGCGACAACCCCGTCTGCATGGCTAGATCCCCATCACTGAGGCTGCCATCGCTCTGCATTAAGCGTAATAATTTATCCATACTCCTAGAGTTACCCCGCCCCCTATCCGCTGGCAACCATATTTCTCCTACGTGTGATTTTAGTCTCGCCCAACAGGGGGGAAGACCTCCATATAGAGCTATGAACGAAATTTCCTGCCCTCACTGTCAGAAAGCCTTCCAAGTCGATAAGGCTGGGTATGCTAATATCCTAAAGCAAGTCCGCGACAAGGAGTTTGATACCGCGCTAAAAGAGCGCTTACAGCTCGCCGAGAAGGATAAGGAAGCCGCCGTCGCCCTCGCGACAGAGCAAGTAAGCCGCCAGCAACAACAGGAAGCACAGCAGAAGGAGTCCGCCATCCTGGAGCTAAAGGCCCAGATCGAGGCAGGAAAAACGCAGCAAGAGCTCGCCGTCACCACTGCCGTTACCTCCGTAACAATGGAGAGAGACGCCTTACGTAACGAACTAGAACAAGCGCAACGGGAGAGCAAACAGGCGACCCAACAAGCGGAAAAGGATAAGATCTCTGCCATCGAACTCACCGAGCAGAAGGTCACTAACGCACTCCAGGCACAGCTCCAGGAGCAAAAGGCCGTCATCATCGAGCTACAGTCTAAGCTCGATGGAGGAAAGGTCGCACAGGAACTGGCAGTAAACGAGGCAGTGGCCGAGGTCGCCAAGGAGCGTGACACACTAGCAGCCCAGATAAAGCAGAGAGAGGAGCAACAACAAGCCAGCGCACAACTAGCACAGGCGGAGAAAGAGAAAGCCCTGCAAGAACTCCAGAGCCAGCTGCATGCCCAGGAGATCAGCCAACAGCTCGCCATTACCGAGGCAGTAGGCGCGGTAGAAAAGGAGCGCGACACCCTCAAGCATAGCCTGGACCAAGCCGCACTGGAGAAGGAGGTGGCGGAAAAAGCGATCATCGAGCAATATGAAGTGCGGGTCAAAGACCGTGATGCCGAGATCGAACGCCTGCGCGACATGAAGGCTAAGCTCTCTACAAAGATGGTGGGCGAGACACTAGAGATTCACTGTGAGACACAGTTTAACCAGCTCCGCGCCACCGCCTTCCCCAGTGCCTACTTCGAGAAAGATAATGATGCCCGGAGCGGTAGTAAGGGAGACTACATCTTCCGGGATCTAGACGCATCACAAACCGAGATCGTCTCCATCATGTTCGAGATGAAGAACGAAAGTGACACCACCGCTACTAAGAAGAAGAACGAAGACTTCTTTAAGGAACTCGATAAGGACCGAACCGAAAAGGGCTGTGAATACGCCATCTTAGTCTCTCTATTAGAGCCAGAGAGCGAGCTCTATAACTCGGGGATCGTCGATGTCTCGCATCGCTATGAGAAAATGTATGTCATCCGCCCCCAGTTCTTTATCCCCATGATTACGCTATTACGGAACGCCGCGCTGAACTCCCTGCAATACAAGAACGAGCTCGCTGTCGTAAAAGCACAAAACATCGATGTCACCAACTTTGAGGATAAGCTAGAGGTCTTTAAGGACGGGTTTGCGCGTAACTACAGCCTCGCCTCAGATCAGTTCCAACGAGCCATCGCAGAGATCGATAAGTCGATCCTCCACATGCAGAAGACCAAGGAGCAACTCCTCAAATCCGAGAACAACCTCCGCCTCGCCAACAACAAGGCGCAAGGCGTAACGATCCAAAAACTCACATACGGAAACCCAACGATGAAAGAGAAGTTCCAGCAGGCAAAGTCCCCCGAAAATGATCTCGATCAACCCGAGAACCCATAAGGTTTGGTCCTTCTCGAATTTGTGTGGAGAGATGTGTTATTATCCGCAATCACACTACACGACAATTTTCTACTCATATTTTTTCCCGCAGATT
>CAYWAG010000241.1:0-3643 GCA_964455925.1 uncultured Verrucomicrobiales bacterium
CGGTAAGGTCACCTATACTGATCTCTGTAACATCCTATACCCTTACATAAGAGGCGAAAAGGACTACCCTGTAAGGTAGGAGCTAATCGGGGGGCTGGATTAGGGTTTTGTCGCAATAAAGCGCCGGACGCAGAACTACGCCGCATCCTGTCGCTCCCAGAGGCGCAACCTCAGGGAGGTGCGTCCCGAGGCGATCCTGATCCAGCTCCGCCTCTGCTAGCGCAAGGGAGAAAGAATCTTTGCGTTCGGCGGGGTGATTAGTCCCGCCTTTAACATAGACCTACGGGATTCCTCATGATCGCTTTCAGCGACCAAGGAATCCCTCCGACCTATGCTTGCTCCTTCTCGCTAGCAGAGGCGGATCTGAACCAGGGTTAGCTTCGGGGCGCGCTTCCCTGATATTGCACCTCTACGCTTATGTGGCTCTGCTTTATGATGCAGAGCGGTCGATCCAGTCCTTCTTATAGGCACGCATCTTATCATAGAACAGGGAGACGCTATTCTGGGGGATCGCGTTTACGTAGGTATAGGCGAACTGCTTCTCTACCTCGACGAACTCGCCGGCGAGGTCATAGAAGTCCTGAGCCTTAAAGAGGTAGTGGCTACCCATAGGGCCGTAAGAGACCACGTATTCTGCGGAGTTTGAGATCAGGGTGGGCATGAGGAGATAGAGGGATGCCTCTACGGTCTCGCCCTCTGGGGTCTGAGTCTCGATCGTTTTCACAGTCGCAGTATCGGCATACTTCGCGGCTTGCTGGAGGAGGGTCTCTAGGATTTGCTCGTTCCCAGCGCGGAAGTCATCACGTGTGAGCTTAAGAGAGAAGTAAGGGGTAGGTAAGGAGCGCTGTTGGTCAGCGGGATCATTATTAAAGGCGTCGATGATCACATTCTTTCCGACCGTCCAGTATGCCTCATACCAGTCCGCGACAAAGGCGTCGTCAATGTGCTCTGTCTTAAGGAAATCTCCATCTGGGGTCTCGACACGTGCGCCAGCATGAAGCGAGATCTTCAGAACCTCTGCCGTAAACTTCCATTCGATCAATGTGGTAAAGGCAGGTAGAGTCATCCGTAAGACCGTTCCATCAACAGAGAAGATCACGCCTCGCGTGCCTCCCTCGATCAGATACCACGCTTCCTTGTTAAATTCGACCATAGGGGCGGTGGCGGACACGACTTCGTGCTCATAATCCTCGACCCCTTTCTGAATCACAAACCTACGCGTTGAAAACAACGCTTGCAACTTCTCTACAAATTGAGATTTCTCGAGCCCTTCGGCGTGAATCATAAATTCGCAACTCATGGCGGTGAGAATGAATAAGAATCTTAGGATGGCAAGACATTTTGTTACTAAGAGGCACTTTCTAGTTTACATTTTTTTATTAAAAAAGGCTCTAGATTTACTCGCATTGAGTGAGGGGGCTATGGCATTAGGTTAGACGTGGTTATATTTATACAAGTGTAGCGAGCAGGGCCGCCACGTACAGATTCTGTGTGACGAAATACAACGCTTGCTTTTCTCCGACGGAGCGTTATCTTCCGCGACCTATGAGCACAGAGACATACCAATTCTTAGACAGCCATGAGTGGATTGATCTTAGCGTGATCCCTAGTCCTATGGGGGTTTCCGACTTTGCCCAGAACGAACTCACGGACGTGGTTTACGTAGAACTCCCGGAAGTAGGGAGAGAAGTAGAGGCGGGCGAGGTCATCGCTGTAGTGGAGTCCGTAAAGTCTGCCTCCGACATTTACGCTCCCGCTAGTGGCACAGTAGTAGAGGTGAATGATGCCCTCGAGACCGAACCCGGACTTATTAATACAGGAGCATTCACCGACGGCTGGATCGCTAAGCTCGAAGTCACCACTCCCAGCGATGCCCTTATGTCGTCAGAGGCATACGATCAACACATCAGCTAGGAGGTCATCCGCCGCTAGCCCCTTACTCTTTAACAACGCCTTTTCACTCGCCCCCTTCCTATGTTTGCCTCACGTCACCTCGGATACTCTGAGGAAGTCGCCGCTGACCTCCTAAGCGCCATCGGACTCCAGAGCTGGGATCAGCTGGACCAGCAATGTGTTCCAGCCTCCATCCAGCGCACGCATGATGAGACCTTACAGGGTCTCCCTACCGCGCTGACAGAGCGCCAGGCGCACCAGCGTCTCCGCTCCTACTTTAGTGCAGATCCTCAGCCGATCAGCTTCATCGGCCAAGGGTATTACAGCTGTGATATGCCAGGGGTGATCCAGCGAAATGTGCTGGAGAACCCAGGCTGGTACACTGCCTACACGCCCTATCAGGCCGAAATCGCCCAAGGGCGCCTAGAGGTGCTCATGAGCTACCAGACCATGATCACGAGCCTCACGGGGCTAGAGGTCGCTAACGCCTCCCTGCTGGATGAGGCGACCGCTGCCGCAGAGGCCGCGAACATGGCATACTCGAACTCGCGGAAGAAGGGTGCTGAGACCCTCCTGCTAGACTCCCTCTGCCACCCACAGATAATCTCCGTCGTGCAGACCCGCCTGCAGGCAGTGGGGCTCACCGTGCAACTCTGGGATGTCTCACAGGGGTTCCCTGCGGAGACAGATCACCTCTTTGCCTTTATCGGGGCATACCCCAACACCTACGGAGGGGTGCAGGACTGGACAGACCTTTGTGCCGGTGCAAAGGCCGCCAAGGTCGTCTCCATCCTCTGTGCAGACCTCCTAGCGCTGACCATCATGAAGTCGCCAGGTGAAATGGGCGCGGATATTGCCGTGGGCACGACCCAGCGGTTTGGTCTCCCTCTCGGGTGTGGTGGCCCCCATGCGGCATACTTTGCCGCGACGGCACCGTATAAGCGTAAGCTGCCCGGCCGTGTGGTCGGTGTATCACATGACAGTGAGGGGCGTCCCGCCTACCGCCTAGCGCTCCAAACCAGGGAGCAACACATTCGCCGTGAGAAGGCGACCTCTAACATCTGTACGGCGCAAGTCCTCCCCGCCGTCCTCGCTACCTTCTACGCCCTCTACCACGGGGCAGAGGGGCTCCGCCAAATCGCCCAGCAAGTGCAAGGGGCAGCGCAAGACTGCGCCGAGCTCCTAACCGCCGCTGGATATGAGATCCTAGACTCCGCCTACTTCGGTGGGTTCCGCGTCGCCATGCCAGCCCCGGACAGTGATGCCGTGGAGGTGCGCGAGGTCGATGCACAGACCATCGCCCTCGCCTTTGGCGAGGGGCATACGATGCAGGATCTCACGACTCTCAACACGCTCTTAGGTCTCCCTGCTCCTACTCGCCGCTCCGCCCCAGCACCAGCGGGGCTAGAGCGCGACAGCGCCATCCTCACGGAGTCCATCTTCTCGCGCTACCATACGGAGACAGAGATGATGCGCTACATGTCCCGCCTGGAGCAACGCGACTTCGCCCTTAACCACGCCATGATCCCCCTCGGCTCATGCACCATGAAGCTGAACGCCGCTGCAGAGATGGCACCACTCTCGTGGGCAGAGCTTATGGACGTGCACCCCTTCAGCCGTAAGCAAACGCAAGGGTACCAGACCATGATGGACGAACTGGGAGAATTGCTCGCCCAGCCAACGGATCGAAAATCGGTCTCCTTCCAGCCGAACTCGGGCGCGGCAGAAGCGTTTGCGGGTCTCATGACCA
>CAYWAG010000242.1:0-3642 GCA_964455925.1 uncultured Verrucomicrobiales bacterium
GCCTTTATGGAGGCAGAGGTTCCTGCTGGGGTGCGGCGCGTGGCATTACGCACTGCGATCGTGCTGGGTAATGAGAAGGGGGCGATCTACGATTACTTTACCTCCATCGCGGAGGTCGGCGCAGCAGGCCCGACTGGTAGTGGTGAGCAGCGCGTGAGCTGGGTGCACATTGACGACTGGTGCCGTGCAGTGGAGCATTGTGTCGTAAATACGGACTTATCGGGCCCCGTGAATATTGCGGCTCCTGAGGTGCTCCGGAACCGAGAGTTTATGGCGGGCTTTGCGCGTCATGTGCGCTGCCCCGTACGCTTACGGATGCCGGAGAAATTGGTGCGCCTGGGGACATGGGTGCTGCGCACGGAGGCAGAGCTGGTGCTAAAGAGCCGCTGGATCGACAGCGCCAAGCTACGTGAAAGTGGGTTTTGCTTCCATTACCCGAGCCTAGAAACCTGCCTAGCACAGTTAGCAGAGCGCCCTCCCGTGATGCCGGCTCTCACTCCTGCGCCCTCGCCGAAGAAGCGCTATGGCTTGTTAACGCTATGATGACTGCTCCGTATAAGCGGAACCTCTTTCTGGGGGCTCCCCTCTTGATTTTGACTTTTTGGGTTCCCCCTGCGCTCTATGAACGGGATGCACTCTTTTTCCTACAGCTCAGCTGGGTCAGTCCGGCGGGCGGACTCCTCGTCATAGGCGCTCTTATCGCGCACCATGCGGCGTGGGACTTTGCGCGTCAAGGTGGTGGCACGCCCTTTCCGCTGGATCCTCCTGTGCGGCTCGTTACTACGGGGGCGTATGGATGGGTACGTAACCCGATGCAACTAGGAGTCACACTTATGGGATGTGCCTGGGCCTGGCTGTTGGGCGACTGGGTCTATGTCCTTATTCCTGCTGGGATCCTGGTCTATGCAATAGGGTTCTGCGCGCAGGACGAGCACGAGGACATGGTCGTTCGCTATGGCGCAGCATACACAGCATATCGGAGCAGGGTGAGGAACTGGTGGCCCGTTCCTAGGCGCTCCGTAACGCACACTTCACACCGGCGAGCCTCACGCTACATTGGCCCACTATCCTGAGTAGTGACAGAAACCGATCCTCACATATGTAATATCATTATGCTCCTATTTCCGATAGGAGATCACATCATACGGCTGTTTTACCTACATATAGGTAATATGTGCCCGCATATTAACCCGAAAAAATATTATATAAAATTAGTACAAGTATCGTCTTTTTGCTGCACATTGGTAAGTGGTCAGCCTATCACTGATCTGAGTGATGTGATCGGTTCTCGTGTAAGCGGGGTTGAAAGCACCTGAGAAGTTGCCCATGCCTAACAGATCCTAACTGTATGGATAGTACGAGTCGATAGTGTCTGGCTTCTCTCGATGCCTCTCTTACCAAGAGAGCATGATTCTTCATTCTTAACATTACCCTACCATGCAAATAAAGCCACTTCATACTCTCAAAGCCGCCTCAGCTCTCTTTCTCGCCTCATTCTCCGTTGGCTCTGGTAACTGGATGGAAGGACAGTATGGCATTGGCTTTCGGATTAATGCCGATAACAAGGAGCTATTAGAGAACTTTCAGGTTACACCCTTCGTCGAGAGTATCACCGATATTCCAGGGGTAAGCTACGTGATCATGAACCTCTCTGACCCTGCCTATGGGGATAACTATATCGCTCCTCACCCTATCCTAGATGCCATTAATGATGGCTTAGACCCCTTCACAGGGCAGCCTAATGCCAATTATGTCGATAATCCAGTAGATCCTTCCCCGACTAGTGGACGCGACCTCTTTGGCGAACTCGCCACGGCCTTTGATGCCGCTGGCGTCCGCGTGATCGCTTACATGGCGACACAGGGACCCATGGCTATCAAGCATGGTCCTAGTGCGAACACTCTCTATGATTGGGACGGAGATTCCTCCATCTCCTATGATAACTGGGAGACCTTCGTCATGAACACTTATAGCCTTTCTGCCGCTCCCACAACGGCGGAATACACGAAGGCCTACGCGGACTACATCGTCGCCCCTTATATCGAGCACTACGGGACGTTGATCGATGGATTCTGGTTTGATAATGGCTTCTCTGATCCCTCTCTCCCCTCGGTGGTTCAGAGCGGACTCCCTGACGCGGTCGCGTACTACTCTGGCATTAATGAGGGCGGCGTGCATGACTACACTACGGGACATCCCATCCCTGTTGTCCAGAATCGCCCCAGCCATGAAGATAACTACACCTACTTGGTCGACCCTATCGTCAATGGAGATAATGGATATTATGATTACTACGGAGGGCCAGCATTAGGCCACGTCTTCATGCCCGCGCAATGGCGCTGGAACTCCGGTGAAGAGGTCTGGATCCCAGAGGGGCCTGCTGAGGACATCAATGACAATGGCGTGCTGGGAGAGGATCTAACCGCGCGAGGCATTCAGTGGATGTCTGACACATTAAATGCCAATGGCGCGTGGACCTGGAACCTCGATATCGACGAGGTGAACTACACCCTTCGCTCTGATGTAAAGGATACGATTACAGAGATCGTGGTGAACGCTACTGATACGCTTGCAGCGCAGGACCTCAGTATTTTTGCCCGCGCAGAAACAGCTACTGCGATCACTCTGACGGGATACTTCCCCACAGGCACTACCCCTAGCTATGAGGTCATCAATGCACCCACCAACGGCACGCTCAGTGGGACGGCTCCAAATCTCACCTATACCCCCACTAACGGCTACATTGGACAGGACAGCTTTACCTATCGCCTGAGTTCCACCACCTACACCAGTGACATTGCAACTGTTAGTCTAGAAGTCGATGAGACACTGTATCCTGTAGGCACTTCAATTGGGGTCGACTTTAGCACGCGTGAAGCAAGCGCGGCAGGATGGAACACCTTGACCGCTCCTGGCAATGATATTGCTGTAGACCAGCTCATCAACCTTAATGGAGAAATTCTGCCTGGAGTCAGTTTCACCACGAGCGATACGTATAGTCGCTCTGGTGTCGGAGCATCTGTCGTAGCTCCATCATATTCTGAACTCCCTGCAGGAAGTCAGATGGATCGTTGGTTTGAGACAGGGACAGAGCAGTTTGTTTTTACCTTCAGCGGTCTGGATACCAATATGCAGTATGAACTTGTGATCGGGTCATATGCCCCAACTAATGCTGCACATGACACTGGATGGACGGTGAATGGGCAATCGCAGGCCACGAATGCCTTCGACGAAGCCTCTTCTTATGTCTTCTTCACAGGCCTTACTACTGATAATAATGGGGATCTCGTAATTTCCTCTTATGACTTTGATGGACCAGTCTCAGTGATCTCCGCACTCACTCTCCGGGCAATTGCTAGCACTACTGAGAATTACAGCAGCTTTATTGCGGATTATCCCACGGCAACAGCCACCGCCTTTACTGAGGATAGTGATAACGACGGCGCCTCCAACGGCCTAGAATATGTCTTTGGTGCGAACCCTATTGCTCCAGATTCTTCTGCGAATCTCCCTCTCATTCGCACAAGCACGGGTAAAATTCGCCTCCGCCGAAACCCCGCCTCCACGAACGACACCACTCAAGTCCTCCAATACAGTGATGATCTCCAAAACTGGACATCTATAGATCTTAGTACTATTGAT
>CAYWAG010000243.1:0-3620 GCA_964455925.1 uncultured Verrucomicrobiales bacterium
GCTCTCCCCGCACGAACTCGGTGATAAGAACCTCTACACCGGCACTGGCTGCGAAGCCTGTGGCGAAAGCGGGTATAAGGGGCGTCAAGGTATCTTCGAGCTTCTCCGCATCCAAGACCCGATCAAAGAACTCATCATCGAACGCGCTCCATCCGTCGTCATGAAGGAGAAAGCCATCGAGCTCGGCATGACCACCCTGCGCCAAGATGGTCTCCGTAACATCTACGCCGGCATCACCAGTATTGAGGAAGTTCTTAAATACACCTAAAAAAACTTTACCTCGCATTCCATCTGCCTTACCTCCCTCCACCCCTCTGTCTTGTTCCACCTGATCTAGAGCCGGAGGGATACACTACCCCTTATCAACTATGGCTATCTCACGCGCACTCCTCTCCGTGTCTGACAAGACAGGACTTGTCGAATTCGCAACTAAACTCCAGCAAGAGCACTCTGTAGAGCTCCTCTCCACTGGTGGCACCGCCAGTGCCCTCCGTGATGCAGGTCTCACAGTGATCGATGTGTCCGACTTTACGGGCGCGCCAGAGCTCTTTGACGGACGTGTTAAGACGCTGCACCCTAAGGTGCATGGCGGGCTCCTACAGCGTCGTGACAGTGAGAGTCACCAGCAGCAAGCCGCTGATAACAACATCCCCACCATCGACCTCGTGGTGGTAAACCTCTACCCCTTTGAGGAAACCGTAGCGCAGGCAGGCACGACTCTAGAACAAGCCATCGAGAAGATCGACATTGGTGGTCCATCCATGCTACGCTCCGCGGCTAAGAACCATAATGCCGTCACCGTGGTAACAGATCCACTAGACTACAGCACTGTCCTAGAGGAAATGGCTGCAGGTAATGGAGACACGACCCTAGAGACCCGCCAAAAGCTCGCGCTTAAGGTCTTCCGTCGCACTGCCGCGTATGACAAGGCGATCTCTGACTACCTCGGTCAGGACGAGATCGACTCCAACACCTTCCTCTCCGTCGGCCTCCCCCTCACTAAGGAGCTCCGTAATGGGGATAACCCACACCAGCAGTCCTTCCTCTACGGGAACTTTGACGACTACTTTACCAAGCTCACTGGGAAGAAAGAGTTCAGCTACACCAACATCCTCGACATCGAAGCCGCCGCAGACCTCATCTCTGAGTTTGACTCCCCCGCCCTCGCTATCCTTAAGCACACAAACCCGTGTGGCGTCGGCGTGTCCGCTGACTCGCTCCGCGAGGCGTGGGATAAGGCCTTTGAGACGGATCGCCAAGCCCCCTTTGGCGGCGTCATCATCATGAACCGTACGCTCGATGAGGCCACCGCCCGTGTGATCTCAGAGATCTTCACCGACATTATCATCGCGCCAGACTACGCGCCAGAAGCCACCGCTATCCTTAAGAAGAAAGGACGCCGCATGGTGCGCATGACAGAAGCCTGGGACAGCATCCGCCGCGAGCCGGTAATGCGCTCTATCCCTGGCGGCATGGTCGTAATGGATAAGGATGCCGATGTCATGGGGCTAGATAACCTCCTTGATAAGGTCGTCACAGAGCGTGTCCCAACCCCAGAGGAACTGGAGGCGATGGCATTTAACTGGCGAGTCGTAAAGAACGTCAAATCTAACGCCATCTGCTTTGGTAATGCAGACCGCACTCTCGGAGTCGGTGCAGGACAAATGAGCCGTGTGGACGCCGTTCGTGTCGCGGTTATGAAGGCAGAGATCTCCGAGCTCTCTCTACAGGGTAGCGTGATCGCCTCAGACGCCTTCTTCCCGTTTGCCGATGGTCTCCAAGCCGCCATTGCCGCCGGAGCAACCGCCTGCATCCAGCCAGGAGGATCCAACAACGACCAAGAAGTCATCGACGCCGCCAATGCCGCCGGCATCGCCATGGTCTTCACCGGGCACCGCCACTTCAGACACTAAAGAGTGCGCACACTAAGGCTCGTGACGGCGTCTCACCGTCACGAGCCTGGGCAAGGCTTCATCAGCAGCCGAACACAAAGCTTCATCAGCCCATCAGGGGAGAACCTACACGCCTTGGCTGTTGACGGCGAGACGCCGTCACTCCCCTCCGTCACTCCCCTTATGCCCTCCTCCCAAAAAATACGAGGTGCGAAAACTGTCGTGTAGCGTAACCCTCGTTAATCATCCTCATACTGGAGCGCGTAGAGTTCCATGAGGTATTTCTCTGAGTATCTGTTCTGGTTATACTTCTTACAGCAGATACCGCAGGCGATCTTACTCGTCGGCTTACGCACACGGTCAAAGGAATACTCGCAATGCGGGCATTTCAGCCGAAACCGCTTACGCTGGGTGCGGCGCGGAGAGAGCGGGAGGTCATGCGTGACAGACTCGTTTGGGATCCCCAGGTCCGCGCAAGCTGTGCGCCACGCTACGCCATGCCCCCGCTCTCGCGTCCTACGCCACGCGACGAGATGCGCCAGCTCATGTAGCAAGGTGTTGTGCACCTGCTCCGCCCCAAAGTCGACCAACCGAGGGTTCATCTCGATCCGGTCTTGCGCCAAAAAGGCACGCCCCGCAGTCGTCCGCATCCGAGGGTTCCACTCGATGCACACCTTCTGCGCCAGCTGCCCCTCGCCAATCAGGTAGAGAGCCTCGCGCGCCTTAGGGTTTAGATCTTCTAGCTCCATCATCGCCACCAGGTCAGGTCGTTTTAACGAAAGCGCACCCGATTATGGATCGTCTTCACCGGCACGGCGTATTCAAACACCTTGATGGCGATTTGGTCCTTACTCTCCGTGTCACGAGGATCCGCAGGATCTAATGCCGGAACGATCAGGCTGACCATCCCGACGATCTCGCCATCATCATTAAAGAAGGCACCACCGCTGGAGCCAGGGATGTAGCCCGTCTCCGTCAGCATCCACTCCCGGCGAGGATCGCCCCGCTGCCCCTTATAAGCACTGCGCAGGTAATAGCTCGCCACATGCCCC
This sequence comes from uncultured Verrucomicrobiales bacterium, assembly GCA_964455925.1. Taxonomy (GTDB): domain Bacteria; phylum Verrucomicrobiota; class Verrucomicrobiia; order Verrucomicrobiales; family Akkermansiaceae; genus WTJZ01. The sequence continues at coordinate 2,945 of CAYWAG010000243.1, forward strand.
TTACTGTAATAGTAGTAGCGGCTCTTAGGGTGTGAGACTAAATGAATCTCATCCCCGATGTAAGCACTATCCCCTAGTGGAAAGGTCTTAAGCTGCGTGCCCTCTGGTAACGCCACCTTAAAGATCGCTAAGTCCGCGCCCTGATCCGCCACTAGAATCTCCGTCACTGGATACGCCGCATTCAGGTCATACCCCACAGCCGCTCCGCCTGCCTTCATCCCCTTATCAAACACATGGTAGTTCGTCACCATCACCCCATCCGGCGTGAGCGCCCAGCAGGTAGAGCCATAGAGCTTCCACTCGCCCTTAGCGTTCTGATAAGGCCGCGCGATCACAAAGGTTCGGTCGCGCCCATAGGGAAACGGCCCCGAATCGTCCTCCGCCCCCTCAACAGGAGTGTAGGAGGGCAGCGTGAGTGGCTCTGCCTCATTCGCCGCAGATAACTGCTGCAGCACCGCCTCCCCTTGCAGACCACCCTGCTCCTGGATCAGATCATAAATATGTTGCCCATACTCAGCGCTGTGCAGCCCATAGGCATCAAAGAGCTGCTGCCCTGCACTAGATTGCGCATGCGTAGAATGCAGGCAGAGTAAGAGCGTAATCAGCAGAGAAAAAGGACGAGGCATAAGCATACCCCACTCCATACAAGGAAGCCACAGAAACCTCAACCCGAATC
>CAYWAG010000244.1:0-3600 GCA_964455925.1 uncultured Verrucomicrobiales bacterium
GAGATCGTGCTGCAGCATCGGTATGGGGGCGCGCCGTTGCAGGTGGGGTCTGTGCGGTATGAGAGTGCGGGGGGGAGCAGTTTGCGGTAGATCGGCTGAGTTATTTGCTGTCTGGGTTTGCGCTGGAGCGGGCGGATGGGTCTATCGTGACCTTACCTGAGACGGCGTTCGTGCAGGCTAAGGGGCGGGAGCGAGTCATGCTGCGGGAGGTTCCGCGCGAGGAGTTTAGGGCGCTGCACTTTTACCTAGGACTGGATGCGCAGACGAACCATGGTGATCCGGCTGTGTATGGAGCGGAGCATCCGCTAAACCCGGTACTAAATAATCTGCATTGGGATCAGGAGGGTGGGTATATCTTTATGGCGCTGGAGGGGCGCTACCGCTCGCGGGATGGGGAGCTATCCGGGTATGTTTACCATATTGCGCGGGATCTGCATCGGACACGGTTGACGGTGACGCGTCCGCTGGATCTGCGGGATGATGGGCGGCTGGTGCTCAGCCTGGACTTACGCACGCTCTTTCATGCGCCTCACCCTATTGGGTTTCGGCACTATGGGAATAGTACCCATTCTAATGATGGGGATGCCCTACCCTCTGCGCTGTTGCGGAACTTCTCCGCCGCGCTGCGCGATCTGTCCTTTACCAACACGGCGGCACGGAGTGCGGAGCGGGCACGGGTGCAGCCGTTGTATATGCCGCCGCGCTTTACGCCGTATAAGTTTACGGTGCCGCGTAACATTCCGCTGCCCTCTCTGCCTTTAGATAATCCGCTGACCGAGGAACGCGTGGAGCTAGGGCGGAGGCTCTTTCATGACCCACAGCTCTCACAGAACGCGACGACTAGCTGTGCGTCGTGCCACCAACCGGCGGCGGCATTCTCTGATCCGCGTCCGCGTTCGGTCGGGCTCTACGGGCAGGAGACGGCTCGGCACTCGATGTCGCTGGTGAATTTGGCGTGGCGTCAGCAGTTCTTTTGGGATGGGCGAGCGCCTTCGCTGCGGGAGCAGGTGTTACAACCGGTGGAGGATCCCATCGAGATGCATGAGGATCTCGCGACACTGCCGGGTAAGCTGGAGGGGCTGCCGGAGTATCAGGAGGGGTTTGAGCGCGCGTTTGGCTCGCCCGCAGTTAGTGCGGAGAAGGTCGCCCTGGCACTAGAGGCATTCCTGCTGACCCTCACGTCGCTGGACTCTAAGTATGACCGCGCCTTACGGGGGGAGGCGGTGCTGTCTGCGAATGAGCGCCGGGGGACGGAGCTGTTCTTTACCGAATACGAGCCACAGCATGGGAAGAGAGGGGCGGACTGCTTTCACTGTCATGGAGGGCCGTTCTTTACCGACAATGGGTTCCATAATACTGGTCTCACGCTGAGCGACGATGAGGGGCGAGGAAGCATTACGGGGCAGCCCCAAGACCGTGGCAAGTTCCTGGCACCTACCTTACGAAACATCGCCCTGACAGCACCGTATATGCATGATGGCCGGTTTAGCACCCTACAGGAGGTGCTCACACATTATAGCTCTGGGGTGCAGCGCTCCGCTACCCTGTCGCCAAATCTGGCGAAGCACCCTCCAGGGGGGATTCCGCTCAGTGCAGAGGATCGGGTAGCGTTGGTAGCCTTCCTGCAAACACTGACTGATCCGCGGTTCACAAGGGCGGAGTGAGTGGGTGTCTCTAGCACTCAATTTTTTGAGCCCCATCTGAACAGTGACGTATGATGATTCACGCAAAAGACACCTAAAACCTAAAACCTAAAACCTAAAACCTAAAACCTAAAACCTAAAACCTAAAACCCTCTGCGATAATCAGTAATCAGCATCACCACAAAGCACTTATTCCATCCACAAACTTCCGAGAAGAGCCCTAATAAACAGCCTTCGTTTAGTTTTTTTGACGGAGGGATGCCGTCACTCCCCTTTTACTCTACGACACGGCCTCGGGCGCGTTTGAGGTCATCGGGGGCGGTGGTGGTGCCCTCTACCGTGTTGTGGGTGGGATCTGTGCTGGTGCGAGCCATGCCCTGCGGGGTGATGATGTGGGCCTTTAGCCGCTGTGCGAGCTTGCCTCGGACGCCGGCACGGACGGCGGGGAGCATGAGGGCGAACCCCACGGCATCAGTGAGAAAGCCGGGGGTGAGGAGGACGACCCCTGCGATGAGGATCAGTAGCCCGTCTGTGGCCTCGACATGGGGGAGCTTACCAGAGCCGAGGGCTTGCTGGAAGTTCCGCAGCGCGCGGCCTCCTTGCTGGCGCGCTAGATAGGCTCCCAGGGCGCCGGTGATCAGGATAATAGCCAGCGTGACAGGCAGGCTCAGGACATCTGCCAGCTGGATAAAGAGGAGGAGTTCCACTAAGGGAACGGTAATAAAGAGAAGAAGTAGGTGCTGAAATTTCATTACAGGAGCCAGCATGGCTGGGTGCCACCCATGCTGGTTATAAGATGGCGCACCCTCCGTGGCACGTCAAGGAGGAGTCCTGGCTTTCCGCGCTTAGAATGAGAGCGTGACCGTATCGATCTCTGGCTTAGCGGCGGCACCGGCTGGAGTGCTGAGGCGGATTTCGTATTGGAACCCGTAGCCTGCAGGGAGGGAGGATAGGTCGAGCTCGGCAGGGGTCTTGGCGACTTGCTTAGCAAACCCCGCTACCCCGCTGTAGGTCTCCTTTACGCGAGTCCAGGCGGTCCACTGGTCGATCGCCTGGTCTTGGTCTGTATCCACGCCTACCCGCACCTCTACCCCATCGATCCAGGGGCCATCACTGACAAAGTCATCGGTCTGAGAGATGAGCCAGAACTGCCCCTCTGCAAAGATAATATCTGGATCTGGGTGTCCCTGCCCAATGGTGCCACACTTCGTAAACGGCTTATGAATGTCATCTGAGGTTAGCCACACGGTCTTCATGCTGGCGCGTCCATGGGCACCTGCGGGGTCATAGTCCCCGAACAGATAGTATTGCCCCCCAATGGCGATGGAAGCCCAGTCTCCGTATGCCTCTTGTGCGGGGGCGTGGACCTCATAGGTCGATCGGGTGAATCTACGCCCCTCCTTCGCCCCGTCCTTCTTCGCCTTTAGTTCGCCAGGGAAGTTTACAGGATCCTCTGCCGTCCAGTGTGGGTGGTAGAAGAAGGCGGTCTCCCCAGTAGGGGTGGTGCGGTAATCGACCGCAGGGGCGACGAGCTCCCATCCACTCATGCCGTCTGAGCTTATGGCATGACTCGCTAGTGGGGAGTCCCAAGAGCGCTTGCTGGCGTTGATACAGCTCCAGTCCTCAGAGATCAGGTGGAACTTCCCGTCCAGAGAACGGATGACAACACAGTCTGATCCATCAGCAGGATCCTTAAAGGTGAGTCCCTTATCCTCACCGACTTCCCCGTCGGTCAGATCACTGTCGATGATGAGGTGGGGGTCTTGGTCATTGGGGAAGTCATAGTAGAAGTACGTTTGGTCCCCGACACGCTCAGCAGTCGTCAGCCACTTGCCCTTAGAGGTGGAGACGGGACCGTGGTGTACCCAGCTCTTCATGTCCTTACTCTGCCATGCGTGGTAGCCTTTCCGCGAGGGTTTCAGTCCGCCTTCGGCGTCAAACACATTTGGGAGAGGGG
>CAYWAG010000245.1:0-3593 GCA_964455925.1 uncultured Verrucomicrobiales bacterium
GGGCGCGGCTCATCCACTCCTTACCATACGCCTGGAGGTAGCGCTTAGTGAGCTGCTGGAAGATCATGCCGCCTTTGATGAAGTATTGCGGGCCGCGGGCGTCGATCTCACGTGGCACGAGGGGGGCAGGGGAGGCAGCGAGGGTGGCGGTCAGCTCCAGGGGGGCGCCGTCACGCTTAAGCTGCAGGGTGATCGTATCCCCGATCTGGTGGGCGCCTCGGATGAGCTGGGGCCAGCTGACCTTCCCGTAGAGCGGGTCGTCGTAGTATGCCTTACGGTCCAGTGGCTGTCCATCGATGCCGGTAATGATGTCGCTGACCTGCAGCCCCGCCTTCTGGGCGGCAGATCCGTCCAGCACGGTAGTCACGAAGATCCCGCCATCTTCCTCACTGAGCCCTGCCCAGTCGCGAAAGGCATCATCTTTGATCGTGCTAGCGGCGACGCCTAGGGAGGGCACGCCCTCGTATGAGCCGTCAGCAATGTCGGCGAGAAAGCTCTCAATGACGGAGGCGGTGATGACTTCACTGCGTTGCTCATCGGAGTCATAGCTGGTGAGGATGCCCGCGAGCTTACCGTCGGCTAGGGCAGGCAGGGTGTAGCTGCTCGCCGCACTCTGTAGCCCACCCTTTAGCAGGTAGCTGAAGACGCTCTTCCCTCCAGAGTAGGAGGAGACCATATCGACATTCGTGATCTCGGTCTCGGTGACGGCGGGCTGTCCGTTGCTCTCCAGCTGCCAGATCTCGACATTAGTGCCAGTAGGGAGCGGGGCGCTCAGGGTGAGTGGCGTGAGGTCTGCAGTGAAGCTGGTCTCGCCCTCTGGTAGGGCGGGGGCGATCAGCGCTAGGTTCGTGTCGCGCCCTAGGAACAGGACTTGAGCCTGCTCTTGCTGGACGCCATCGGCGGACTCGATCTCTAGGTAAACCTGCTTATTCACCATCTCACTAGTGGTGATGATGGTGCCGTCATCCAGCAGGATGCCCAGACCTTGGCGCGTGACGGAGTCAGTGCGATCCCAGGGCTGGATGGCGTCATAGCCTTGGAGGGTAGCGTTGACACGCACAAAGCCGTCGACCTTAGGCGCCGTGGCGTCCTGTGCGCTGTGCTCAGAGTCACAGCTGAGAGCACCGAGGGAGAGAGCCGCGACGAGGGGAGAGAGGAGCTGATAGGGTTTCATATCGGAGGAGGCAGGGTGGGTTAGAGGTTCGCTGGCTGAGTGATGCCGAGGCGGGAGCTGATGCGGGCATCTGCGTCTGCGAGCTGGGCGGAGGGGAGGATGATGGGCTTCTTACTGCCCTCAAAGTAGATCACGGTGTGCTCTGGGAGATCCCCAGAGAGGATCTCATGCAGGTGTGCCAGGCTTGTGAGGTCGGTGCCGTTGATGGACTTTACGACTCGACCCGTAGCGCCCTGCAAGTTAGAGGTCAGCTCATCATCGAAGATCTGGGTGAGGACGACAAGGTCCTCCCGTTCCTTAAAGAGTCCCTCATCGACGTAGTCATTAAAGAGGTTCCGGATAGTAGGGCTACCCAGGCTGTAGGTGCGCATGAGGTTAGAGTCTAGCGGCTGGAACAGGAGACCAGCCTTAAAGAGGTAGCGGGGCTTTACATCGTAGGCGATGGCGTAGATGCGTGATGCCACGGAGGGAACGAGTGTAATGGTCTGAGTGCGCTGCGCGCCATCCCGGATAAAGACGAGCTCGACCTCATCCCCCGCGAACTTACGCTCCACGGTCTCATGCATGAGCACGCGCTCACCGGCGATCTCGATAAACCCACCGTTGTCGATGACATTCCCATCGATGCTGAGGAGGACATCACCGCGCTCTAAGACACCCTCTGATGCCAGGCCGGGCGTGACATCGGAGATGAGGACGCCAGGTGAGTGCGCGGGGAGTCCCAGTGCCTGCTTCATCGTGGGATTATAGAGGGCAAAGTGGCTAGCACCGAGGTCAACATAATGGTCATAGGTTCCATCCTGAATGTCGGTCAGGAAGCGCTCGATGACAGGGGGCGGGATCATATACCCCGTGTTGTCCGCCTGCGTGAGACCCTGAAAGGCTACGCCCACGACCTTATCGCCCTGCATCACCGGCCCGCCCGAGTTCCCAGGGTTAATGGCGGCATCTACCTGCACCACCAGGTGCATGTCGATCTGACTGTGCGCGTAGGGGCGAAAGTCGATACGCGAGACTACGCCTCGCGTGACGGATAGACGGTTACCACCTACAGGATAGCCGACCGCCTTTACCTCACTCTCTAGCCGAGGGACATCAGAGGAGAGCTGTAGGTGGGGCAGCCCCTCAAAGGCAGAAAAGTCCTCTACCTCTAGCAGCGCCAGGTCACAATCATGGGCAATGTGTAAGATGCGTGCGGGGTGCTTAGCGTCTGATCCTCGCTTGTTGATGATGATGCGGCGCGCGTTAGATACCACGTGCGCGTTCGTGAGGAACATATTCTCGCCAATCAGGAACCCCGTGCCGATCCCGCCCCCAAACCGCCCTGCAGACCATGGCTGCGTATAGTCATAAACCTGTGTAGAGCACTCGATCCGGACGACGGAGGAGTAGATCTGCTCATTAGTAAGCGCGGCGGTAGGCATACTAGCCGGCTGAGCCGTAACAGGCTGCGGAGCACGGAGCGGCTGCGCCGTAGTCCAGCTAAGGAGGAGACCGCTCATCAGAGCGAACAGCGAGCGAGATGAAAGGGAGCGAGGCGGTATGATCATGAAAGTTATGAGAAAAAGGGGTAACACTACGAGCGATGTAACAGGCTAAAGCTGTGTAAAATACTGTCAAGAGGAGAGGTGCGCCATAAATAAAAAAGCACCCGCCTGCATAATGAGGCGGGTGCTGATGGTTCTGTGGAAAGGGTGGGGATAGGCTGGGGTTACTCTACTTTTAGGCGGTAGAAGCCCTTGAGGTCGCCGTCTTCGCGATCCCAGTTATAGGTGGCACCTCCTGTTTGGGTGGGGGCTACGTCCGTCCAGTTCGGGGTTCTGAGGTTCTCAGTGTATTGGAGGGTGACGTTGGCATCTGTTGGGATGGTGCTGGCATCTACCGTCATGATCCCATCTGCTTCGCTGATCTGTGGGGTAGGCATCATGAGCTGCCATCCGGCATCGATCAGCTCGGACAGGGTCCAGCCTACGGAGTTTGTGAGCATGGAGGCATCAAACTTTGCTCCGATGGGCTTACCATTATGGAAGCCGCCGAGGTTTGCTAGCATGTGCGTCTTCGCATCCCCACTAATGAGGGTGAGGTCCGCGCCTTCGAAGGTGACGGCGAGGTGCTTATCCGCCACGGAGGTCGCGCCTGCTCCTCCAGAGAAGAAGTTTGCCACCAGATCTGTCGCACCAGCAGTAGAGATACCCCAAGTAACATTGGAGAAGTCTGCACCCCGGAGGTCTGCGTCGCGGAAGGCGTTGAGCCTGGTGCCCCAGGGCTGGATGTTCAGTGTCGCACCGGAGAAGTTCGTACGGCGTAGGTCACTGAACAGGAAGAACTGGTTATAGGGACCTGCAGAGCTGATCGTCGCGTCCGAGAAGTCCGCGCCGACGAAGCTGTCGTTATACCCGAAGTTATGGGTCGCACACGA
>CAYWAG010000246.1:0-3565 GCA_964455925.1 uncultured Verrucomicrobiales bacterium
TAACGGTGCAGGGAAGAATTGGGCATCGATCTGGTCTGGCGGGAGGAGTGCTCCGTTGACTTCGATGATGGTGCAGTTACGGATCTGGGGCTTTTGTGCTCCTAGCTCGGGATCGATCACGATGAGGTCGCAGGCGGAGACCGCGGTAAGGTCGGGGCGCTGTGGTATGCGGTGGAGCGTGCCCCTGAGCAGGAGGATGAGTAATATCACTACCGGGCGCCCCTCGACGTTATCAGTGACGCCGATGCGCTGCCCGTCACGAAAGACGCCTAGCTCGCGGAGCTGCATGGCATTATGGAGCAGCGGGCGAAGGGCGGACCAGGGGAGCTGTAGGAGTGCCGCTGTTTCCTCGGCGGGGAGTGCCTGGTGTTTGCCGAGTTGGCGGCGGATCCAGTGCTCGGTGCGGAGCTCGTCACGTGCTAGGAGGGCGGCATGGTGGAGCGCGTGCATCTCGGACCCTAGGCGCTGGGGCGTGATCTGATCCCGCCCGATGAGGGGGGCGCTAAAGTGGACGCGCACCCCACGCGGGAGGCGGCGGGGACGCTTCCAGAACATTTTTTCGCGCTCAAAGGAGGTCTGCGTGCCCCATAGTCCGTCCATGTAGACGGGGACGACGGGGGCATTCCCCTTGCGCGCGATCATTTGGAAGCCGCGCTTTAGTTCGCAGAGCGCACCGGTGCGGGTGAGCTGTCCCTCGGGGAAGATGCAGACGACGGTGCCTTCTGCCAGTGCCTCTGCCGCCTTAGAGATCGCCTCCTTAGCGCGCTCTCGCGAGATGGGGATGGTGTCGAACATGCGCGCGAAGAGACCCACCCCGGGCGTGGCGAAGCAGTCGCGCACCATTAGGAAGCGTACTGGGCGCTCACAGGCACAGCTCAGGATCAAGGTGTCGATGTAGGATACATGGTTCGGGGTGAGGAGCACGCCCCCCTCGGTGGGAATGTGGTCGGCACCCACGGTGCGGATGCGGTAGAGTCGTGTGAACACGGTGCGTAGGATGAAGCGCACACAGCTAGGCCCCAGGTGGCGAAAGCAGATCCATGTGAGAGCCGCTAGACCTAGAGCAGTGAGCAGGCACTGCGCCCACAGGGGCATCCCCACCGCGGACATGCCGAACTGTAGCACGACGGCGCCCATCCCGACGGCACAATCCAGGACGGAGGAACCCGCCAGGAGCTGGCCTCGGGACTCTGGGGCGACGCGGTCCTGCACATATCCGTTGAGCGGCACGAGGAAGGTCGCGGCTCCGGCGCCAGCGGTGGCGATCGCGCCGTACATCAGCGGGCTACCGATGGGGCTGACTGCGAGAGTAAGCGTCCCCACTAGCATAATCAGCGCCCCGATCGGGACCAGCCCCAGCTCCACCCGCTTACGGGAGAGCAGGGAGGCGGAGACGCCCCCAATGATGACCCCTGCACTGGCGAGAATCATGATCTCTGAGAGCACGGTGCTGAGAACGCGCCCCTGATCCTGCGCGATCTCGCGCGCGAGGAGGATCTGCCAGAGGTTCAGTAAGCTCGCATAGCCCCAGAAGAGCGCCTTTCCACCCACGCTGGGGCGTAAGGCTCGCTCGTTCCACACGCGCCGCAGCTGTGTGAGGTGCCCAACCGCCACTCCCGCCGACCATGGGGTGCTGCCGCGTGCGCCGGTATCTGGCACACGGAGCGAGAGGAGCAGGGGGACCAGCGCGCCGATGAGGAGGCACAGCATCGGCCAGCGCAGTGCTGCCCAGCCATCATTGAGCCGCGATAACTCTAGGGTGAACCAATACCCCGCAGTGATTTGCCCCACACAGATCGCGAGGATGATCGCCATTTCTAGGATACCACTGTAGATCCCCAGCCGCTGCGCCCCTACCAGCTCCTTAACCAGTCCGCGCTTAGCGGGGCTGACCACGGAGGACTGAATAGCGAGGAGGAAGAAGCCTAGCAACAGTCCCCAGAACTGCTCTGCCCACACGGACCACAGCATAAAGGCAAAGGTCAGCATCTGCATGACCACCGCCCCTCGGAGCACGTGAGTCTTAGAGAACCGGTCTGAGAGCCAACCCACGATCGGCCCCAGTAAGAGGTATGGCAGCACGATTATGACACCTAAGAGGTGAGGAATGCCCCCGTAGGAGGCTCCGGCATGGTCTGTTAGCCAGTAAGCGAGGGGGATGAGCAGGAATTGGGCGACCTTATCATTAAAGGAGTTCTGAGCCTGTAACAGGCAGAGCGCGCCATAACCACAAGCACGCGGAGATGGAGGGGGCGGGGAGGTCTTATGAGTCATATCAGAGTGATCTTAGCACGGACATAAGTATCAGAATAATTGATATATTTAAGCGAAGTATTGATATGATCAATCCTGGGTGGAGGGGCGTTAACTCTCTGAGCTCTCCGCGCTCTTGGGCTCTGGGCGTCTGGGCAGGAGGAGGCTGTAGAGGTCGACCTCTACCACTTGGGGCTGCCCTAGGAGTTCGATCAGGATTTGCACACGCTCCTGCGCGGGGAGGGGGGCGATCACGGTGCCAGAGATGCCCTGGAACGCTCCGTCTGAGATCTCCACCTCATCCCCCTCAGAGATTACAGGGGCAAACTCGATGATATCTTCCTCCGTGCCCTCCTGGATATACTCCCGGATCTGGTCGACGATCTCCTCTGATAGATGCGGAACGTCCCCCCCAAAGTTCACCACTTGGCTGATGCCGTGGCTGGAAGTCACCTGTCTGAACTGGGTCGGGTAGTGGAACTTAGCCAGGAGGTAGCCGGGAAAGAGGGGCTCCACCCACCAGATCTTACCGCGCCGAGTCGCCTTCTTATACCGAACGCGCGGGCAAAACACGGTTACCCCCTCAATGTCGGAGAGGATCTTAGCCGCGATGTGTTCACGCTTCGTTTGGCTACGCAGTACGAACCATTCGGGCTGCTCATCATTCCATCGGTTACTCATAATTTAGGGGGGCGGGGAGATTAGCTCTTAAGGACGTGCTTGAGGAGGGGGAGGACGACTTTGGCTTGCTTCGTCCAGCGCTCCATCTTATGGAAGCGCTCTTGGTAGAAGCGGAGCTGCTCGGGATCCTCCTCTTCTTGGATCAGGCTGTGAATGCGCGCAAGCTTATCTTCGCCTGATCGTAAGTGTGGGTGCACCTCCTCTGAGATAAAGCCGCCTACCAGGCTCTTTAGCTGCAGCTCTGGGCTAAAGTATGCCTTGCGGTCTGTCTCTGTCCGATGCACCGCGCCTAAGTTCCGTAGGAACTTTAGCCCCTGGCTGGCAGAGCCCTTGCTAATGCCCAGCCGCGTCACCAGCTCATCGATCGACAGAGGCTCTGCCGAGATAAAGAGCAGCCCATAGATCTCCCCAATCGAACGCGGAAGCCCCAGGATGCGCACCGCATCACAAAAGTACGCGATAATCTCCTCCTGAGGTTGTGTCAGGTGGGAGGGTAAGAGGTCATCAGGATCAACGGACATGGCACACCACCCTAGAGGAGATCCTAAGCAACCTCAACCCGAATCTCACGAATACTCGCCCGCCTCACATAAACCTTGATTCCGCAGTTAGGAAAACCACAGAGGCACGG
>CAYWAG010000247.1:0-3535 GCA_964455925.1 uncultured Verrucomicrobiales bacterium
GCTCCAGCTCCAGCTCCAGCTCCAGCTCCAGCTCCAGCTCCAGCTCCAGCTCCAGAAGTTGCGCCTGCACCTCAGGCTCCACAGCCAGCAGCGGGTGAGTAATCTCTCTTGCTCCCAGGGGATATACGCTGTAGAGGGAGTGAAAGTGCGCTAAAACCCAACAAACTTTTTCATTCCAGCGGTGTTCGGTGAACACCGCTTTTTTTATGGGGTAGAAATAGTTGTTTTTAAACTTTTCAAACCCCGCTGATACGCTAATAAATATTCCCTATGTTCGGTAAAGATACTAACTCCGCTTTCACGCCGCCACAGGCCCCTCAGACTCCTACATCCCGTCAGTCCTCCGTTCCTGCTAGTCCTTCTGGGAACTACGTCTCTAAGGACGTATCGATCTCCGGTAAGCTGACTCTTTCTGGTGATATTACGATCGACGGTAAGCTGGACGGTGAGATCTCCTCACAGGGTGTCGTTACTCTGAGCGAAAACGCAGTTATCAAGGCTGACATTCATGCTGTATCTATCATTATCTCTGGCCGCGTAGAGGGGAACATCTCTGCTACAGATCGCCTAGAGGTGCTCAGCACGGCAAACATCACAGGTGACCTGAAGGCAGGTATCCTAAAGGTGGATCCAGGTGCTACCTTCGTCGGTAGCTGTGAAGTCGGACCAAGTGCTAAGGCGAGCGCCCCAAAGGCGGCGCCAGCTAAGCAGGCTGCTCCCGCGGAGACGAAGGGTGCATAAGGCACCTCTCACTCAGAATTTAACTCTGAACATTTTAGGTAAGGAGGAAGAGCTATTTTCTCGTTTTTCAAAAGAGAGAATAATGATCGGGTAACTCTAGAGTGTCCAACCTGTGGACACTCGCAAGAAGAGTCTGCCCTCGCCTTATCTACGTATTGTGTAGCATGTCAGCAGTATTATAAGATCGAGAAGGGGCGGGCTGTGGCTCCCCCAGACTCGTTCGCTACACAGCCCGTTTACGTCCATGTGGACGATGACCCTCTAGAGCCAGACGTAAGCGCCCCCGTCCAGGAGGCTGATCATCCGGGGGAGGCACAGACCTACGCCGAGGCTGCCCCTACCTATGAGGAGCCTCAGCAGATTCCTCCTGCAGCTGACCCGCCTGTAGAGTATGAACCTGCCGTAGAGCTTACGCAGGACACGACTACCGAGGTGGTCGCTGACACTCCGCTAGAGAGCGACCCACCTCCCCCGCTGGTCGTAGCCACTGAGCCGGAGGTGCCTGTAGAGACGGTCGCAGAGCCTCCTACCCTAGAGACAGAACCGCCTGCAGAGGTTGTAGAGGCAGATTACCCGGTCCAGGTTCAAGACGAGGAAGAGGCACGTTATGTTGGATCTGATCGTGCGAACCGTTATTACAGTTATAAGGGTGACGCACTTGAGCGGATGGTGGATTGCTACGAATGTGGTAAGACCCATAACATCATTAAGGAGGCGACCTCGGCGCTCTGCCCGTCATGCGGCGCATACATAGCGCTAAAGGACTACGACATTGACAGCACCTGGACGAGCACGATCCAGACGCGTGGGGATGTCTATGTGGGTAAGCGCGGGAAGATTAGCAGCGTTACCATCTACTGCCATGATCTGACTGTAGATGGGGAGGTCGATGCCACCATCGACTGCTCCGGAGATCTGCACATTAACAATGACTGCAACATTACGGGCAGAGTGCGCTGTATGAAGCTGACGGTAGCTGCTGGGGTGAACGTCACCTTTAAGCTCAATGTCGATGCGGTGGAGGTCGTCAACTTCGGGCACATTGTGGGGAACTTTAACCACACAGAGAAGATGAGCCTCCATAAGAAGTCTGTCCTAGAGGGGAACATTAGCACGACCATCTTCGAGCTAAATCAAGGTGCCGTGCACCAAGGAATGGCATCCATCGGGCAGGTTTAAGTGTGGGCAGCGCGCCCTGAGGCGCCCCTGATCAGCACCGCCTCTGCTAGCGGGAGGGAGAAAGAACCGCTACGTTCTGTGAGTATGTCGTTCTGCGAGTATGTTGTCCCTCACTCCCCCCGGGTGCTGGTCTACGCATGTGCCTGTGCGCTACATGTTGATTTATCGCCGTAATGTAAGATATAAGGTGCCATCATTACGCAGAGATAAAAGAATCTAGGTAAGTTGGAAGCTGAGTGCCGAGGTAGTAAGGGAGGTTCATCAGGTGATAGGGTTTTTGTGTTCCTGGGGTGGTGTGTTCCTCTATGCTGAACTTTCCTCCATAGATCCGCACGGCATAGCCATGGTCGCAGGCATCAATGAATTGGTGGAGGGATTTGAGCGACCCCGTGGCACCGGACTTAATCTCTATTGGGATGACCTTGCCCTTGTGCTGGACTACTAGATCGACCTCGGCAGAGGATTGAGCCTTCTTCCGCACCCAGAAGTGAGGCAGTTTATAGGAAGTGCTCTGGAGCGAAATGAGCTCCTGCGTAATAAGGTGCGGGATCAGCCTCCCCTTATACGCGGGGCTTAGGTCTGACATTGTGAGAAGGTCGGCTTGGACCCCTAGCTCGTGATTGACTAATCCAGTGTCGAGGAGTTGGAGCCGAGGGTGCTTCTTGAGATCAGGTAGAAGGGGCAGCTCTACAGAGGTAGAAGGTCGAATGAGCTGAACCAGTTGCGCATTGCCCAAGTCCTGCATCGCTTCATTTACCTCGCGCCAGAGGTAGTTTGATCGCCCGAATTTCTCGAGTTTCACTCGCTCATCGAGTTGGAATGGGGCAGTGTCGATTACATGCCGAATGACTCGCGCTTGCTTGGCGTTCTTGGCATACTTTAAGACATCTTCCTTATAGGTATCCCAGATACTTTCGTAAATTGGGGGGAGGTCAGACAATGCCTTTGTTTTAAGGTATTGGTTCACCACTGCAGGCATCCCTCCAACCATAGCGTATTCATGGAATAGGGTCATCATAGTCTGATGTGCATAATCCGGAAGGCTTACTTCACAGAGTGCGTCTTGAGCTTGGGCGTGTCCTAGTGCCCCGAGATATTCATAAAAGTTCAGCGGCTGGAGGTAGAGGAACTCGACCCGCCCGACAGGGAAGCTCCGCACCTGTGTCATCACATGCTCCAGCAGTGACCCCGCCGATATTACATCAAGTTCAGGAACGTCCTCATAAAAGTAGCGTAACAGCGCAATAGCCTCAGGAGCTTCCTGAATCTCATCGATAAATAGAAGTGTATTCCCAATCTCACCAGATGGAATCCCGTGCTGAAAGAAGATTCGGTTTACGATCTCTCCGACCTCTTTAGATTCTTGGAAATACGCTAAATCTGCCGCTTTCTCTAGGTTCAGCGCAATCGTATGCTTATAGGTCTGAGCGAACTCCATCACCAGGGTGGTCTTTCCTACTTGCCGTGCTCCTCGCAAGATGAGTGGCTTCTTGCTGTCCCTTTCCTTCCACCTCGCTAGGTCTGCCATACGCTCTCTCCGAATCACCATACATCCTTACTTTAACCGTGGTTTTGTAGAGAAGTAAAGGGTGTTTTGGGCGGTTTTTGTAGAGAA
>CAYWAG010000248.1:0-3522 GCA_964455925.1 uncultured Verrucomicrobiales bacterium
ACCGCTTCGGTATCTCCGCTCCTGGCGACCTCGTCATGAAGGAGCTCGGCATGACTAAAGAGTCCGTCGTAGAGGCTCTCAGCTAAGCCCCTTACCCCACGCTGCTTCTTTACCCCTCCGTAAGAAGCCCGTAAGATAACCACCAGCCCACTCCCCCCTCCATCGGGGAGAGTGGGCTGTTTTTATTCCCCACAGGCGTAACTGTTCAGGTAGGGGAGCATTATCACAAGAAACTTCACGGACAGGCACAGCTAGTACTGTGCGCTCCGGATGCGCTTCGCTCACATGGTGGCGCAGCCATCCGGAGCGCATAGCACTAGCTATGCCCGAGTAGAGTGAAAGAGCGTGATCACATTCACCCTTTCGATGTTTTTTGCCCCTATCTGAATCGTTCCCCACTTACGGGTGGGGGGACGATCATGTAGTGCTGGTTGGGCTTATGCGGCCTCTTGGTTACGGATGACCTTTGGCTTGGCTTCTCCTCGGACGACTTCGGCGTTGATCTCGATCTTAATGATGCTGGGGTCTGATGGGATTTCAAACATGACCTCTAGCATGAGTTCCTCAAAAAGGGAGCGGAGCGCACGCGCGCCTGTGCCGCGCTCGATGGCGGATTGTGCCAGGGCCTCTAGGGCGGAGGGTTGGACCTCGAGCTCGACCTCATCAAGAGCGAGCTGCTTTTGATACTGCTTGAGGATCGCGTTCTGTGGCTCGGTGAGAATGTGCACGAGCTCTGCTTCGCTGAGCTTATTAAGCGCAGTGATCACAGGGAGGCGCCCGATGAACTCAGGGATGAGCCCGAACTGTAGGAGGTCGCTGGCTTGCACCTTGCTCATGAGGGCTTGGTCCTCCAGCTCTGCATTTAGCTTATTCCCCTCGACATTCTGGAACCCTAAGCTTCCCTGCCCCAGGCGACGGCGAATACTATCCTCAATCCCGACGAACGCACCGCCACAGAGGAAGAGAATCTTACTGGTATCCACCTGGATATACTCCTGTTGCGGATGCTTGCGCCCTCCCTGTGGGGGGACATTACAGACGGTGCCCTCTAGGATCTTTAGGAGCGCCTGCTGCACACCCTCGCCAGAGACATCACGGGTGATAGAGACGTTCTCTGTCTTCCGCCCGATCTTATCGATCTCATCCACGTAGATGATTCCGCGCTCTGCCTTATCGACCTCAAAGTCACAAGCCTGGAGGAGTCTGAGGATGATGTTCTCCACATCCTCGCCTACATACCCAGCCTCGGTGAGGGTGGTGGCATCAACGATGGTGAAGGGGACATCTAGGACGCGCGCTAAGCTCTTAGCGAGGAGGGTCTTACCCGAGCCGGTAGGGCCGAGCAACAGGACGTTAGACTTCTCTAGCTCGACATTGCGCAGGGCGCGAGGGACATGGGAGTCATCTTGGAAGATGCGCTTATAGTGGTTATAGACTGCGACGGAGAGCACCTTTTTAGCGACCTCTTGTCCGATGACGTGCTTATTGAGTTCACTAAAGATTTCGCTGGGGCTTAGGCTCTCGGCATGACTCTTTGGCAGTAATAGGCTGTCGTCGCCCTCGTCCTCATCAGGCATGTTAAATTCCTTATCAATGATGGACGAGCAGAGAGAAATGCACTCATCACAAATGTAAACACCAGGCCCGGCAATGAGCTTACGGACTTCGGAGTGGCTCTTACCGCAGAAAGAGCACATAGTGAGGTTAGAAGATTTAGCCATGATTTGTGAACCTAAGACCTAGCACATTCAGTGAGGGGCACAATGTTTTTTTAAATCGGCTCTCATGGGGGCATTCTGTGCCTGTTCGTGCCGACAAGGGGATTTCCTGCTTGCTTTTCCTTAGAGTTCCTTGGATGCATAGCTGTATGCTCCTTTCTGACCTTATTTCTGCTAGTCCCCTGACAGCATTACATCCCCTTACAGAAGCCACCGAGGCTGAGATCTCTGACCTCACGCTTGACTCCCGCACCGTCCAGGAAGGGAGCCTCTTTATCGCTCTTAAGGGCAGTGCCAGTGATGGGCATGACTACATTCCGCAAGCCATCGCGGCGGGGGCTAAGGCGATCCTACTGCAGGAATACCAAGAGGGCATCCCCGCTGAGGTAGTGGTCCTAAAGAGCCCTGCTGTCCGTCAAGCGACCTCACAGCTCGCTGCCGTGTTCCATGGTCACCCGTCGGATCAGCTCGCTGTCCTAGGTGTTACTGGTACGAATGGGAAGACCACGACCGCGTTCCTAATAGACTCCCTGATGCGTACTAAGTTTGGGCGTAACGGGTTGATCGGGACGGTTTACAACGACGAGGGCTACGGCCCTGTTGCTACTACTCATACTACTCCTGAGTCCATTGATCTCCAGGCTAGCCTGGCGCGTATGGTGCGCAATGGGTGCCTAGGGGTTGCCATTGAGATCTCGTCACACGGGATCGAACAAGGGCGCACCGCTGATCTGTCTGTCAATGCGGCTGTTTTCACAAACCTTACGCAAGACCACCTGGATTATCACGGGACGATGGAGAACTACTATCAGGCGAAGAAGGCACTTTTCACTCAGCTTGGGGAGCAATCCGCAGAGACAAACCCGACCGCGATCATCAATGTCGATGATTACTACGGGGTGCGTCTCTCCGAGGAACTCGCTAAGGAGTACCCTAAGCTCCGCCAGATAACCTTTGGGCTCGGAGTAAACGCTGACATGCAAGCCACGGATCTCCGCCAAACAGCCAACGGGACTGAGTTCCGTGTCGACTTCCGGAACACGTCCTACCTTGTGAAGTCTCCTATGATCGGGCTCTTTAATGCGCGTAACATTCTCTGTGCGCTCGCATCCGTCGTAGCACCTAAGCTCATGAATATGCGGGAGGCAGTAGCCGCTATCGCTAAGGCGCGCCAAGTGCCAGGGCGTCTCGAGCGTATCTCTGGCTCTAACGCGCAGCACGTCTTCGTGGACTATGCACATACGCCAGATGCACTCGCGAATGTGTGCCAAACTCTGAAGGAACTCGCTGACGGGCGTCTGATCACGGTCTTTGGTTGCGGAGGAGATCGTGATACCTCTAAGCGCCCGCTCATGGCAGAGGCCGCTAGCCTTAACAGTAACATCTGCATCATCACCTCAGATAACCCACGTACCGAGAACCCTATTACCATTATTAAGGAAGTCGAAGCCGGGATCGTAGGAGGAAACTCGCTCTCCATCGTCGACCGTAAGAAAGCGATCGAGCATGCTATTGACCTGGCCCGGGACGGAGACATCGTCCTCGTCGCTGGTAAAGGCCACGAGGACTACCAGATCTTTGGGACGGAGAAAACGCCCTTTGATGATCGCAAAATCTGCCGCGACACCATCACGCATAAGCAGAAGCCACCCATGGAGAGCTAATTGGCAGTCCTACCCCTTCTGGCGTGACCTGTGTAGGATTGTGGTATGCAGGTAGGAGAGCATTATCACAAGAAACTTCGTGCAGAGGTCTCCCCGATAGGGGAGAAAGCCCAAAGCCCCGGGTAGAGGGAGGCGGGTGG
>CAYWAG010000249.1:0-3506 GCA_964455925.1 uncultured Verrucomicrobiales bacterium
GATCGAAATAAATGAAACTCTCTGTGTCTCTGTGCCTTTGCCTAGGGGCTATCCTTCGTATTGTGGTTTTCCTAACTGCGGAATTAAGGGTTAAGGTTGGTGACGGCGAGACGCCGTCACTCCCCTGACTTATGCCCCCACCTGACCAGGTACAAAAAAAAGAACCTCAAACGAGGTTCTTGGGTGAGTCTTAGTGTTGGGGGGGGGAAGGAACTCTTACTCAGAGTCCTGCTTCTTAGCGACTTTCTTAGCAGTCTTTTTCGCTGGAGCAGCTTTCTCTACTTTCTCTGGCTTTGCCTGAGGGGAGGACTGCTTGGCGATCTCTGCTTTGCGCTTAAGATAGTTCTTACGACGACGTCGTTTGATGATTTTGTTATGCTGTTTACCCATAGTGTTTTGCTATCGTGGTCGAGTGATTCTGAGGTTTCAAGCTTTTGTTTGCCCATTTCCAGAAATTCGATACTGGTAGGACGTGAGCTCCTTTAGCCCCATGGGACCACGGGCGTGGATCTTATCGGTCGATACCCCGATCTCTGCGCCAAACCCGAACTCCTCGCCATCGCTGAAGCGGGTGGAGACATTATGATAGACGCAGGCAGAGTCCACCGTGGTCATAAAGAGGTTCGCCCGGGTGATGTCCTCTGTGACGATGGCGTCTGAGTGCTGTGAGCCGTAGAGGTTAATGTGGTCTACCGCCTCAGGGAGAGAGGAGACGACCTTGATGGCGAGCTTATAGTCCAGGTATTCGGTGCTCCAGTCTGCGTCTGAGGCCTCTGTGACGGGGAACTCGGTGATGAGGGCGGCGGCAGTGGGGTCACAGATCAGCTCTGTCTCCTTAGCGGCGAGCGCACGCGCAACGAGGGGGAGGAAGTCGGCAGCGACCCTCTCATGGACGAGGAGGGTTTCTAGCGCATTACAGACGCTTGGCTTCTGTGTCTTTGCATCGACGACGAGCTTTACTGCCATCTCCAGGTCTGCCTCAGAGTCTACCAGCATGTGGCAGATGCCGTCGTAATGCTTAATGACAGGCATACGGGCGAGGGAGACGACTTTTTCGATCAGCCCCTTACCGCCCCGTGGGATGATGAGGTCTAGGTATTGATCCATCTGCGCCATGGCGGTGACGCTCTCGCGGTCGGTGAACGGGATGAGCTGGACGGAGTGTGCCGGCATCCCCGCAGCCTCTCCTGCCTCTGCTAGGATGGAGGCGATGATGCGGTTCGAGTAGATGGCTTCCTTTCCTCCACGGAGGATGGTGGCGTTACCAGACTTGAGGCACAGCACGGCGGCATCTGCGGTGACGTTGGGGCGGCTCTCATAGATGATGCCGATGGTGCCGATAGGGACACGCACTTGGCGGATCGTGATGCCGTTAGGGCGTGTGGTGCGGTGCATGAGCTCGCCACAGGGGTCTTGGAGACTAGCGACCTGCTCTATGCCGGAGGCGATGGCGTCAATGCGTGCTTCATCGAGCCGTAGGCGGTCTGCCATGGCGGCGGTGAGGTTATTCTCCTTAGCCGCCTGTAGGTCCTTTGCGTTTTCGGCGATGATCTCTGCGGTCTTAGCGCGCAGGCCCTTAGCCATGGCATGTAGGATGGTGACCTTTTGGTCCGCCGTGAGGGTCGCAAGCTCCAGGGCTGCGTTGCGCGCCTGCTCACCCATAGTATAGATGGCGTGTTTGATCTCTATTTCGTCCATACAGCCAGCTTGGACATGATCTAGGAGTAAGGGCAAGGAGGTTTTGAACTTTGCGCTGTTATCCCACGGGTCGCATCTCTAGGACGTCGTAGAGCTCGACTTCTTGTTGGTCGCTCTCTAGGAGGAGCTGTCCGTCGGTACCTAGCCCCATCAGCTGACCTTGGCGGGTGGTGCCCCGATCCTGAAGCGTGACGCTGTGGTGGAGCCATGCCAGACGACGCTCGATCTCGCGGCGCAGTAGGAGCGGGCTAGGCGATGCCAGCAGATCCACTAGGCTGCGCTGAATCGTCCGAGCGTATGCGGAGGCGTCCATCTGGCAGTCTGTCTCTAGGTAGAAGGAGGTGGGGGGGATGCTGCTCGTGACCTCGGGCACGGTCTGCATGTTCAGGTTCATCCCGATGCCCACGATCACGTAGTCAGAGGTGGCCTCGGTTAAGATTCCCGCGATCTTCTTACCGTTGACCAGGACGTCGTTAGGGTACTTTAGCTGCGGGGTAAGGCAGTCGCGCTCTAGGAGCTCTGCCAGTGCTAGTCCAGCGGTCAGGGCGATCCAGCCCCAATACCGTAGCTCCCACTCAGGGCGCAGGATGATGGAGCACATCAGCCCGTCGCCCGGTTCACAGCTCCAGCGCTTGCCCGTACGCCCGCGGCCGGCGGATTGGAAGTCTGCCCCGATGAGCGTGCCATGGGGCGCACCAAGCTTCGCCTGTGCGTGTGCCTCATCGTTCGTAGAGCTGAGCTGTGGGTGCCAGTGGATGTCCATGGAGGGGGAGCGTGGGGAGGGCGTTATGCCTGCGGGGTGAAGTCCAGCGAGATGTCTAGGGCGATAGCCGAGTGCGTGAGAGCACCGACAGAGACGAAGTCTACTCCGGTCTCTGCAATGTCCACGATCGTTTCATGTGTGACGCCCCCACTGGCCTCTAGGAGGACGTCGGAGTGCGCGGCATCGCGGAGTGCGATGGCATCTGTGAGGAGGGCGGGGGACATGTTGTCGAGGAGGATGTAGTGTACTCCGGTGAGGGTGAGGAACCCCGCGACCTGCTCTAGGGTGTCGGCCTCTAGCTCGATCTCGACCTGGGGGTGATCTTGCTGCAGTCGGAGGATGCCGTCCTGTATGACACTCAGGGAGTCCTCTGCTACTAAGTGGTTATCCTTCACCATGGCACGGTCGTAGAGCCCCATGCGGTGGTTATGCCCCCCGCCTGCGCGCACTGCCATCTTCTCTAGGCTGCGCCAGCCTGGGGTGGTCTTACGGGTGTCTAGTAGCTTACACTCTGTGTGGGCGATCAGGGCGCTGTAGGAGTGCGTCTTAGTCGCCACACCGCTCAGACGCTGGAGGAAGTTCAGCGCGGTTCTCTCTGCCGTCAGGATGCTGCGAGCCGGGCCAGACCACTCCATGAGATAGTCCCCATACTGCAGTGCATCCCCATCAGACATGAGCGCACGCACCTCGATGCCGGGATCGACCTGCCGGCAGACTTCCTCCGCGATCTCTAGCCCCGCTACGACGCCCTCAGCCTTACCCTTTACCCGCGCTACGGCTTGAGCCTCACTGGGGATAAAGTAGGAGGACGTCACGTCCTGCGCGCCAATGTCCTCCCTCAGCGCCATCGCGATCAGCTCGTTAACATGTGTATCCATGCCAGAGGGAATACTGTAGATTCCACCACAGGGCAACCTGATTTCGGGTGTGATTTTGTCTAATGGTTTGCCGTAACTATTCAGGTGGGGTGGTAGGATTTTTTTAACCGCGAATTACACGAATTACCGCTAATATTTTAAAATTTAAGTATTTTAGAGCTTAGAGA
>CAYWAG010000250.1:0-3505 GCA_964455925.1 uncultured Verrucomicrobiales bacterium
TGCCCAAGCCCGCATCGTCGCTGCCACTGCCGCCCTAGAACAAGCCCGCGCCAACACCATCCAACCCCTGCGCAACCTCGACAAGGCGGAGATCAAAGCCCCCTACGACTGCCAGCTCTCTGCCAAGCGCATCGACCTCGGCTCCCTCGCCACGCCCGGCATGCCCCTCTGTGACATCTACTCCATCGGTAGCGTGAAGGCGCGCGTTCCTATCAGCCAGGAGGACATCGGGTACCTCCCCGCCGATGGCTCTACTCTGGTCACTGCCACCGCCATGTTAGCGGGTAAGCTGCAGCAGTGGCAGGGGCGCATCGAACACAGCGAAAACCGCATCGACCCCAGCACACGCAGCACCTACCTCACCGCCCTCTTTGAAGGCGAGGAGCTACCGCCGGTTGGGCTGTTTGCGCAGATGCGGCTCGACGGTACCCAGATGGAGTCTGTCATCACCATTCCGCGCATCGCCCTTAACGGGCAGGACCAAGTCACCATTATTACCCCGGATAGCACCCTGGAGTTTCGCACTGTTACGGTGGCACGCACTACAGCGGAGTCCGTATTTGTCAGCGCTGGGCTAGAGCCTGGCGAGAGGGTGTGCATCACCGTGATCGGCACCCCCATCGCAGGAATGCCAGTCCAGGTCGTAGGAACGTCAGAATAAGGAGGACTAGCATATGGAAAACATCATCAAATGGTTTACGAAAAACCATGTCGCGGGCACCTTCATGATGCTAGCTGTCGTGCTGGCAGGCTTCTCCACCTGGTTTGGCATCCGTAAGGAAGTGATGCCCAACGTCACGATGGAGAGCATCACCGTGCAAGTCCCCTACCCGAATGCCACACCAGAGGAGGTCGAAGACGGAGTAATCATCCCCATAGAGGAAGCCATCGCCGACCTCGAAGGCATCGAGGAAATGCGCTCGAACGCGGCTCAAAACATTGGCGTGGTGACCATCGATGTCCAGCCAGGGTACAATGTGCGTGATCTGATGAGCGATGTCAAAACCCGCATCGACGCCATCCGTAACCTCGCGGAGGAAGCAGAGGAAGCCAGTATCTCCGAGGTCACCATTAAGACCCAAGTCCTCTCCATCGCAGTCGCCGCAGACACGGATGAGCGCACGCTGCAGGGGATAGCAGAGCGCATCCGCGACGATCTCTACACCTACGAGCTACAGGATAAGCCCTTCCTAAACTTCCTCCGCGCGGACTCCCAGATCACCCAGATCGCCCTCTCCGGAGTGCGCCCCTACGAGATCTCCATCGAGGTCCCAGAGAACACGCTGAAGGAGCAGAACCTCACCCTAGGACAGATCGCCCAAGCAGTGCGCCAAAGCTCGCTGAACCTCCCCGCTGGCTCCGTGGACACTGAGGCCGGCGAGGTTCTCATCCGCGCTAGCGCCAAGCGTAAGACCGGTGCGGAGTTCGCCGACATTCCAGTGATCACCCGCCCTGATGGTTCTGTGGTCGTGCTCTCTGACATTGCCACCATTGTCGATGGGTTTGAAGACACCGAACTCAGCAATGTCTTTGATGGTAAACCTGCCGTCATGGTCGATGTCTTTCGGGTCGGTGACCAAGACACCCTCGTCATCGCCGACACCGTTAGGGAATACCTCCAGCAGCTCCGCCCCAGCTTGCCCCCAGGCGTGGAGGTAGAGGTCTGGAACGACCTCTCCATCATGCTCCAAGGGCGTCTCGACCTCCTTGGGCGTAACGCCGCCATTGGGATCGCCCTGGTGCTCGTCGTCCTGGCGCTCTTCCTCCGTCCCTCTCTCGCCTTACTCGTCGCTCTCGGTATTCCCGTCTCCTTTGCCGGTGGGATCTGGATGATGCCCTACACGGATATCTCCATTAACATGATTTCCCTCTTCGCCTTTATCCTCGTGCTGGGCGTCGTGGTCGATGATGCCATCGTGGTCGGGGAGAACGTCTATACTAAGATTCAGTCTGGTATGCCCCCTCGCGAGGCCGCCTGGAAAGGGTCACATGAAGTCGGCGTCATCGTGATCTTTGGGGTGCTCACCACCGCCCTCGCCTTTACCCCCATGATCGGGGTCGATGGAGTGTCTGGGAAATATTGGCGTAACATCCCCTGGGTCGTTATCCCTACCCTCATTTTCTCCCTCATTCAGTCTAAGCTCGTCCTCCCCGCGCACCTCTCGTTCCTCCGCCCTACTCAGCCCCAGGACGAGGTCAAGAACCCCTTCTTTCGCCTCCAGCGTAAGATCTCAGACGGGCTAGAGTCCTTTGTCGCGCGCTTCTACGCCCCCACCCTAGGGAAGCTCCTGCACTGGCGTTATGCCGTGGTCGCAGCCTTTATCTTCCTATTCATCACCACTATTGGGCTCGTTATCGGGAACCGCGTGCAGTTCGTCTTTTTCCCCAAGGTCGAGGGCGATGTCATCATGGCGAACCTAGAGCTCACTCCTGGCACGCCCTACCACCATACGGTCAAGGCGATGGACGAGATGGAAGCCGCCCTGCAGACGCTGAACACAGAGTTCCAAGATAAGAATGGAGACCCTGTCATCCGCCACTATGTGCGCGCTGACGGCACGGTGAGCCTGCGCTCGGACTTTGCCATCGGCGGGCCTCCCATCGCCTCTAACATCGGGCAGATGGTCATCGAGCTCGCCCCCGCCCTAGAGCGAGACGTCTCTGGCGCGGAGATCACCTCCCGCTGGCGTCAGATCGTGGGGGAGATTCCTGGTGCGGTCGAGCTTGGGTTTCAGAGCGTCACTGCGGGCGGAGGAAACGCCATCGACATTAACCTCATCGGGTCTAACCTCCAGGACCTCCGCGCCGCCTCTGCCATGGCGCAATACGAACTCTCCCAGCTCGTCGGCACCATCGACATCACCGACAGTGACCGCAAAGGAAAGCGCGAGATCCAGATCCAATCCCTCACCCCATCGGGGCAAGCCCTAGGGTTTACCATCGAGGAAGTCGTCCGCCAGATCCGCTGGGCGTTCTACGGCAACGAAGTCCAGCGCATCCAACGGGGGAAGGACGACCTCAAGGTCATGGTGCGCCTCCCTAAGGCCGAGCGCCTCTCGCTCGAAAGTGTGGAGCAACTCCGTCTCCGCTCACCTCGCACGGGCGAGGAAGTCCCCCTCCTACAGGTCGCCATCCCCTCCGAAGGACGAGGAGCCGCCACGATCTCGCGTATCGATCGCCAACGCTCGGTGCTCCTGTCTGCCGATGTCGATAATGCCCTCGCCAACCCTACCGAGGTGCAGCAAAACTTCATTAAGAACATCCTCCCCCGCGTCCTAGAGGCCTACCCCAATGTCCGCTACAGCTTCACGGGCGAGGTAAAGGACCGCAACGACTCCATGAGCCAGATCGGGCTCGGCTACCTCGTGGCATTGATTGGGATGTATGTCATGATGGCGATCCCGCTACAGAGCTACCTTAAGCCCCTCATCGTCATGTCCGTCATCCCCTTCGGGTTTGTCGGCGCCACCATTGGGCACATGGTGATGGGGATCGACCTCAGCAT
>CAYWAG010000251.1:0-3503 GCA_964455925.1 uncultured Verrucomicrobiales bacterium
CTGGAGCTGGAGCTGGAGCTGGAGCTGGAGCTGGAGCTGGAGCTGGAGCTGGAGCTGGTGCTGGTGCTGGTGCTGATCCGAGCGGAGTATCTGCTGGAAGACGATCAAGCGTCTGAATGAGGTCGCTTAAGCTGACCTCGCCAAGGGCCTGGATGGCGCGAATCATCGCGAGTTCCAGATGCAGAGCCTTATCGCTCGACCACCGGATCTTAGCCTCGGACTCTGCTAATAGATCTAAGACTGCAAGCAGGCGCTCTTGCGAGACATTGACGGTAAGCTGTAGGAGGTCTCCCCAGAGGTTCTCAGGGAGGTTAGGAGCCTTTACATTCTCCTGGACCTTAGAGATCAGTAATGCGCGGACGGTCTGGATGAGTTCCCCAAGAAGCTGGGATAAGTCCTTACCGAGAGAGTGCTGCTCCTGGACAGCCTGCAGAGCGGTGGCATTATCCTTATTAAGCACTGAAGATAGGATCTGATGCACGGTCTCACCCGAGGTGAAGCCAAAGATCTCACGCACATGCACGGGAGTAATCTCATCACCGCAGAAGGCTACGAGCTGATCCAGCATGGAGAGAGCATCTCGCATCCCGCCATCGGCGCCCTTAGCGATCGACCATGCGGCTTCCTCGTGAATCTTTACCTGCTCCTGCGCCCCTACAGACATGAGGTGCTGCGCAATGATGTCAGTAGAGATAGGACGGAGGTCGAAGCGCTGGCAACGAGAGATAATCGTGGGCAGGATCTTATGCGCCTCGGTCGTGGCGAAGATAAACTTCACATGAGGTGGGGGCTCCTCTAAGGTCTTAAGGAGGGCATTAAATGCGGCGGCTGACAGCATGTGGACCTCATCAATATAGATGATCTTAAAGCGGCAGTTAGCAGGGGCAAAGCGAACGGTCTCGCGTAGTTCACGCACTTGTTCGACCCCATTGTTAGAGGCACCATCGATCTCGAGAACATCGAGAGAAGTCCCCTCTGCGATCTCACGGCAGATCGTCTCATTCGGATCAAAGTCGATCGCGGGGCCCGTGGAGCAGTTCAGAGCCTTTGCAAAGATACGGGCGGTAGTCGTCTTACCCGTACCGCGAGGGCCGACGAACAAATAGGCATGTGCAAGACGATCTTGCGCAATGGCGTTCGCTAGGGTTTTGACTACATGGTCTTGCCCTAAGACATCTTTAAAGGTCTCTGGGCGATACTTTCTGGCAAAGACTAAGTAACTCACAGCTGTCACTCATACAGCCCTCAAACCAGAATGCCAGAAAAATAGAGAAGAAGTAGGCAGTAATTAGCCATGGTTTAATAAGGATTGGTCCAGAGCGCGCCGGATCCCCCGCGCCTTTACCAGCGTCTCTTCATATTCACGAGTAGGGCACGAGTCCGCTACGATCCCCGCCCCGACGTGGTAGCTCAGCC
The DNA here is from genome assembly GCA_964455925.1 of uncultured Verrucomicrobiales bacterium. GTDB lineage: Bacteria > Verrucomicrobiota > Verrucomicrobiia > Verrucomicrobiales > Akkermansiaceae > WTJZ01. The sequence continues at coordinate 1,417 of CAYWAG010000251.1, forward strand.
GTTGTGCCTCCCGCATTATACTCCGAATCACGATGTTAAACTGCGACTCACCGGCAAACCCGAGATACCCCACTACTCCGGTATAGAGTCCTCGCGGCACTGGCTCTAGCTCACGGATCACCTCCATTGCCCGAATCTTTGGGGCTCCTGTAATGCTTCCTCCAGGGAGTGTTGCACGCAGTGCGGCGAGGTGATCTACCTCTGGGCGTAAGGTTCCGCGCACGGTGGAGACGAGGTGATGCACTTGCGCCAATGACTCCAGCGTGAGGAGGGCATCGACCTGGACACTACCGTATTCACAGACCATGCCGAGGTCGTTGCGGAGTAAGTCCGTAATCATGACTAGCTCAGCCCGCTCCTTAGGCGAGGCGAGAAGCTCCGCCGCAGAGCATGCATCGTCATCGGGATGCGGATGCCGTGGACTCGTGCCCTTGATCGGGCGAGTCTCTGCTACCTGTCCACTAAGGCGCATAAAGGTCTCTGGAGAGGAGCACAATAGTTCGCGCCCCCCTAGCTTCCCGTAACACGCCATGGGAGCAGGTGAGGCAGCGCGGAGTTGCTGATAGAGCGCGTATAAGTCTGTCGCGCTGGTCGTGGTGGAGAAGCACTGAGAGAGGTTCACCTGATAGATCTCGCCCGCTGCGATATACTCCTTTGCCCGCATCACGGCGGCTTCAAACCCCTGTTGCGACATCGACGCCTCCCACCCCGCGACCTCTAGCGGGACACATAACTGTGACGCCCCCCTATCCATGTCCGCCAGCCCTTCCCGCACAGCAGCTGCGTCCCACTGTTGCACCCGATGATCATAGCAGAGAAAGCGCGAATACACGCCAAAGGTAAAACTCCCATCATAGTCGATCCAGCCTGCCATGCCACCCAGTGCTAGCCGCTCCACCTGGCTCAGCCCGTTGACACTCCTACGCCGCTGCGCCATCAGCGCACGTAGTGCCGCCACATCAGCAGCACTCGTAATCTGCCCTGTGAGCACCTCCTCAGGCTCACAGGCGATCATCGACAGAGGACTACCCGACGCCTGCGGAGCATTCCCCGCACTATCAAACAAGAGCACTCCCTCACGGTCAAGCCGCTCCACAACAGCACTAGGAGACAAAGAGGCGAAATCAAGAGTCGCATTCATAAAGGAGAACTAAAAGACTAGGTAACAAACTGGGAAAGTCGAACACCGAGAATAAATCCCTCTCCACCAATAAGTGCAAGGGAAAACAATTTTTCTGCAGTAGCTCCCCCCTGCCAACGCTCTTCCAGAAGCCTACTCGTTCTGCCCCACGTCCTACGGATAAAACCACCGCCTTTCTCTTGCCATGCCTGGGTGTCATTGTAGGGTTTGGCATTATGTTAATCGTCTTTGAAGGAATCGATGGAACGGGTAAGTCCACCCAACTGCGGATGTTAGCCGAGCGGTTGGAGCAGGAGGGCTATGAGGTGGTCTCTTCCTTTGAGCCGACGAATGGGCAGTATGGATCGTTACTGCGGAGCTCTGCGAGCCGGCCTGAGGGACGGTATAGTCTACAGGAGGAGTTCGACCTGTTCCTACTGGACCGGCGAGACCACATTCAGAGCTTGATCACACCCGCCCTCCAGCAAGGAAAGATCGTTCTACTAGACCGCTATTACTTCTCTACAATGGCATACCAGGGCGCCCGAGGGATGGATCCGGCGCATATTCGTGCTAAGAATGAGGAGTTCGCCATTCCACCAGATCTCGTCCTGGTGTTGACGCAGCCGGTAGAGGTGAGCCTAGAGCGGATTGGGGGCCGCGATGGAGAGGGTGATGCCTTTGAGGCCCGTGAGAGCCTGGAGAAATGTGCGGAGATCTTTCTATCACTAGAGGATGAGGCGGTTCACTTCATCGATGCGCAGCGCACAGCAGACCTCGTGCACGAGCAAATCCATGAGCTGGTGTTAGGGTATATGGCGTAATGCGTTTCCTGGTGGGTGGGTAGCCCGCTCCTGTTTCAAAGGCGATCACTCTACACGACATTTTTTATCCGCAGATTTCGCAGATAGACGCAGATTACAAAAATCGCTGGAATAGACAGGAAATTACTATCCTAGAGGGGAAT
>CAYWAG010000252.1:0-3485 GCA_964455925.1 uncultured Verrucomicrobiales bacterium
CCCCGGGATCGTGCTGGATGGGGCCGGCTGGATCATCGGAGAGGTCTTTACGGATGTGAGCGCGCCGCAGTTAGAGGCACTGGATATCTATGAGGGCTGTGAGGCTGCCATGCCCGTGGCGGAGCACCTCTACCGCAGGCTACTGGCACCTGCGATCCTGCCGGATGCACAGCAGCTAGAAGTATGGGTCTGGGAATATGCGCGGCCAGTATCCACAGCGCAGCGCATAGCCAGCGGGGATTGGCTCACCGCTCCATGATGCGAGATTCACATTGAGCTACTGGGCGATCTGCGCTATGTTCACCGCTCCATGAAGTCCTCTCCCACCCCTAATGCGACGCCCTTTATCCCTGCCTCTGCCCTTAGCCCCACGCAGCGGGAGAACTATCGGCGCCCAGGGTGTGGGTTTATCCTCACCTGTCTGATTATCGCATGGGGGCTGGAAATCATCGACCTCCTACCACTCGTGAACCTAGATGCCCTCGGACTGCGCCCTCGGGAAGTCGGTGGCCTCCTCGGGGTCGTCACCATGCCCTGGCTCCATGGCGGGTTCGGGCATCTTATCTCGAACTCCCTGCCCTTTGTCGTGCTCGGATACATCGTCGTCGCGACTGAGAAGCAACGGTTCTATCAAACCACAGGCATGATCCTCCTCATCAGTGGGATCGGCACCTGGCTCATCGGGCAGCGCGGCAGCGTTCACATCGGAGCCAGTGCCCTCATTTACGGATACTTTGGCTATCTCGTCATGCGCGCCTTCCGCGAGCGCCGCTTCCTATGGACTCTACTAGGGATCGCCCTCGTTGTCTGCTACGGCGGCATGGTCTGGGGCATGATGCCTACTGATCAGCCCATCTCCTGGCAGGGTCACCTCATGGGCTTCCTAGCTGGTCTCTACATGGCCAGACAGAATACAGCTCGTTAGGGGGGAGCTGTAGGAGATGGTAGGGCACGAGGCAGGATTGCTTCTGGATGTCGTGTCGTAATGTTGGTAGGGTAGTATGAAGAATGTAGTCATAAAGTATGATTAATTTAACAGTCACATTTTTCTTTTAAAACTTGATTCTGTTTGTACAGATAGGGACTTAGAAGAGCAGATGTCAATAGGTATGCTAAGACTGGTGAGGTGCCTCATATGAATATGTTCATCGACATAACAACCCTAAAACGAATGTGCGAAAATTCTAAATATAAGACGAGCTACTCATTGCTGGAGCGTGCGCTAAACCTCCAAGATCAAGGCGCCTGGCGTGAGCTGCTCCATTACTATGAGAAGTACGCGTATCATTTAATGCACTCATTTAATGTGCCACAAAACGACCAGGATGATGTCTTTCAGCTGGTTTTCGTAAAGCTGTCGAAGGAAATTCAGGTTTATGATCGAGATAAAGGGAGGTTCCGCTCGTGGTTCGCCTCCATTGTGCATCGCCAATGCCAAATGTACTGGCGTAAGTCGCTCTCCAAGAAGGCGCAAATGAATGCCCCAAACCCCAGCGAAACGCCTCTCGACCTCCTGCCTACGGGATCAGATCTTGATGCGATTGTAGAGGATGAGTGGAACCAGTATATGCTCCAGCTCGTAATGGAGCGCGTGCGCACGCACTTTAATGATAAGAAGCTCGAAGTGATGGAGCTGACGTTTGCAGGGAAAAATGTAGAGGAGATCCATGAGCTGACGCAATACACGGCCAACTCCATCTACTCCTACCGAGCGCAGATTAAGCAGGCGATGTCAGCCGCCTACTTACAGATTCAGGTAGAGCTGGGAGAAGTCTCATAAGCGCCTCTTTGTTCGCCCTATGTCTCAGGATCCCGCCTCCGCAGAGCACGCGTCGTTCGACCGAGAGCTGCTTGACCTGTTCCAGTCCGTGCAGCAGATGGATGCGGAGGCGCAGTCTCTGGTGTATCCGCTGTCCTCGGCGCTGCAGCAGGTGACGGCCCGATATGGGGAGCCTGTCCGACTGGGGCAGGGCGCGCTTAAGGTTGTCCACCGTCGCTATGATAGTAGGACAAACCGTGAAGTGGCGTATGCCACGCTGCGCCCAGATCGTAGCCAACAACGCTACCATGAGCACTTCCTGCACGAGGCGTGGCTGACTTCCTCGCTGAACCACCCTAACATTATTTCCATCTTCGATGCGGGACTCACGGAGGAGGGGGCTCCATACTTTACGATGCCGCTGCTGAAGAACTACAGTCTAGTCCAGCTACGCGAGGATCTCGCCGGTGATCTACCAGAGACTCTGACCGTCTTTCTGAAGGTCTGTGAAGCCATGCGCTTTGCGCATGCGGAGCACATCCTCCACTTAGACCTTAAGCCAGAGAACATTCAGTGTGGGCAGTACCAAGAAATCCTGGTTACTGATTGGGGGCTAGGTCAGCTCCTCCCGTCTCACCCCGCAGTGTCCCTGGAGCAGGAGCCTAGCAGTGACGAGACTGCTCATCAGTATAAGGCGCTCTCCAGTATGCAGCATTACAGCTCTATCATGGGGTCTCCTGGCTATATGGCACCGGAGCAAACGCAGGCAGACCAACCCTGTGACCAACGCACCGATGTCTACGGTCTAGGGGGATTACTCTACTTTCTCCTCACAGGTCATGCCCCGTATGAGGGGGAGGTCGACTCTGTCTTACAGCGCACGGAGCTAGGTCAGGTTCGCCCGATATCCACCTATACCCCTGACACCCATATCCCTAAGGCACTTTGCGCCATCACGACCAAGGCACTGGCATCACTCCCCGAAGATCGTTACCAATCTGTTCAGGATCTCATTAGCGAGGTTCGGAGATACCAATCGGGGTACCCACCCCTTGTTGAGAATGCACCACTGCCCCGTCGGGTAGTGCTCTTCACCCTACGTCATAAAGTGGCTTCGTCTCTAACGATCCTGCTGGTGGCGTTGGCGCTCAGCTTTATGGCGGTTACTCATATTATGCGCTCAAACTTGAGTGCTGAGCAGGAGATTGCAGAGGTTAAGACTCGATACGCCGAGAGCCTTAAGAAATATGAGCAGACGCACAATGCGCGTTATTGGCAGGCTCGACAAATCGCAGAGCTCTATATAAACAGCCACAGAACGCATCTACCCTTCTATACACAAGCGCGCACCTTGTTCAAGGGCGCGCTAACTACAGGGGCAAAGGCGAGTGAGGCTCAAGATTGGCTGAACTTTCTCCTAGCCTTAGAACTCAACTTTAAAGCGAGCCTTAGCAAGGATTGGGCTGATTCAGACCCTTCGTTTAAGGTGGCACGAGATTTTGCACAGGCTTTTCCGACATACAACTTCACGATGACGCGCCGTCCCTCGGGAGAGCACATTCTGTCGCTGATACGTTATACCGAAGAAAACGCTGCAGATCGGCAAGTCTTTATGAACCGAGCCCTTCATCTGGACTTACAGCTACGTGAATATTCAGAGACATCAGTTATGCTTATTCTAACATGGCTGAGATTCTTAAACTCAGAGCAGACCGGTATCGTGTAT
>CAYWAG010000253.1:0-3462 GCA_964455925.1 uncultured Verrucomicrobiales bacterium
CCTCGTGACCATCATAACTGGCGCTCTCTTATCCACAGCCCTGATCAGTTGCACAGTCTTACAGCCACGGAACTATACCCGTGGTGAAATCATTCTCACGATCGATGATGGTCCTGTTATCGGGGTGTCCGATGTGATGTTAGATGTCCTGGCTAAGCACCAGGTGCCGGCGGCGTTTTGTTACATCGGGGAGAACATGCAGCGGCATCCAGAAATTGTGACGCGCGCCTTAGATGAAGGGCATCAGCTGATTCAGCACTCCATGCATCATAATACGCGCACCCTGCTCAGTCCCACCACGCTGCAGCGAGAGACGGAGCAGGTCCAGGCACTGGTCGATGCACTCCCAACGCAACAGCCCCATCAACTGACTTACTTTCGCCCACCCTTTGGGCTGATAACCCCAGCGGTGCACCAGCTAGTGGCGCGTAAGGGGTTTCGCTACGCGCATGTAAGTTCCTATATACATGAGGCTCCGTATCAGGAGGATAAGCGGGATAAGATCCTAGACTACTATAAGGAGGCTCTGCTGCGTAAGGGGGGCGGGGTGATCGTCTTCCACGAAATGCGGTTCCGCGATGGAGATCCCAGCGTCACGGATAAGCGTTGGCTCCCCTCTACGGTAGAGGAGTTTATTCTCTGGGCTCGGGCAGAAGGGTTTACCTTTACACTCTACCCGTAGCACTACTTACTCTGCAGTTGCTGTATCCAGGGCGAGTGCCGCACAGCCAATGATGCCTGCCTCGTTCCCAAAGTGCGCGGGTAGAAGCTGGAGGTGATCAAGGTGCGGTCCCATCATCCACTTCTCTAAATAACGCTGCAGGGGGGTATAGATCAGGTCCCCTGCCTTTGCGACCCCACCGCCAATGATGAAGGCATCTGGGTTAAGCAGGTAGCAGCAGTTCATCAATGTGCAGGCGAGCTTCTCGGCGACCCACTCCCAGACTTCGAGCGCGATGGCGTCCTGGTAGGTAGCGAGTTCAGAGAGATCGGCAGGGGTAAGTTCGGCGGCGGTTTTGGTCACGCCCTGGTGCTTATAGAAGCGGATGGCTTCCTGGATGATTTCTCGGTTCCCGATATAGTCCTCTAGCGCGCCTGGGTTTCCGTATGCCCCCACGCGTCCACGGTAGTCGATAGAGGTTTGCCCTAGCTCTCCTGCCGCGCCCTGTCCACCACGGATCATCTGGTTATTAGCGATGATGCCGCCGCCGACTCCCGTCCCCAGCGTAAGGCAGACGAGGTCGGTAATGCCTCGCCCAGCGCCGAGCTTCCACTCTGCATACGCCATGGCATTGGCATCATTATCGACCACCACAGGGAGCTGGGTGCGCTCTTGGAGGATCGCCTTCAGCGGAACATTCTGCCAGCCTGTGACATTGGTAAGGTTAGCCACCTCCCCTCGCCCAAAGTGGACAAACCCCGGAACACCGACCCCAACCGCCATTAAGTCAGGATACTCCTCCCGAACCGACCGAATGACAGTACAAATCGCATCGATCAGGCTCTCCCTGGTACTGTAGTCTTGGGTGGGAATAGGAGCAGGAGACGCGATAATGGTCTCTCCTACGACGACCCCAAACTTTATCGAGGTTCCTCCAAAATCAATTCCTAAAGCCGGTCTAGTCATATGGGATATACAAGAGGGAGACTCCTGTGATGAAAAGTAAAATCGCTCCATGCCAGACACTCCAGCAAAGATAAGGCGGATCCACTCCTATCTATGCTGAGAATCGTCCATTGCTACGACATTAGCGCTGATGCGGATGCGGCGGGAGATTCTCCTCCTCGTCGTCATCATCCGGTGCACCACCTGCGGCCTCGGCCTCGGCATCAGGGTTGAGCGCGCCACCTCCGCCTTCTAGCGCCTCTACATCCAGAGGCGCATCTGCCGGTGACTCTCCACGGAGATCCTCCAGCATGGCATTAATCTTAGCCTGCGCATCAGCTAGCTCGTTCGTATGTAGGGCTCCGCCCTCGCATTCATATTGCTCCTGATACTCATACTGCTGTTCCTCCTCGTATTCCGCGAGGTGTGCTTGCAGATCCTCCTCTGCGACCTCGGTATCTTCCTCCTCGCAGTCGATGTCGTCATAGGAGATCAGGGAGGGAGCACTAGCGACCAGTGGCGTGGTGTCAGGTGACACGGGCTTGGTAACTGCAGATGCATCGGGCGTATGAGGAGAGAGAGGGGTGGTAGATTGCTGGTCCCTTAGCTGTTGCTTTAGTTGCTCGATGCGGGCGTGTGCTTCTTGCTCCTCTTGGTCTCTCTGTAGGGCATCCTTCTTACGACGATTGCGCTCTACTCCCCATGCCAGCCAGATACAGATCTCATAGAGGAGGTACATGGGCACTGCTAGTAGTCCCAGGGTGATAGCGTCTGGCGTCGGGGTGATCACGGCTGCAGTAATCAGGATCGCGATAATGGCGTAAGAGCGAGACTTCGCCATAGTGCTATATGATAGGAAATCTAGGACAACGAGCGCCATCACAATGACAGGGAGCTCGAATGCTAGCCCAAAGATGAGAACAAACTGAGTAGTAAATGAGAGGTAATCCCCGATCCGCCAATCATTACTAATCCCCATGCCTCCAGAATAGGTCGAGAAAAACTCCAGTGCCCGAGGCAGCACCACTGCATAGGCAAAGACCGCCCCAACTAAAAAGAGCCCAAACCCGATCACCAATGCAGGGTAGAGCACTTTACGCTCCTTCTTATGCAGACCAGGGAGGACGAACTGCAGGATGAAATACAGCAGAACAGGCAGAGTAAGGGCGATACCCGCATAGAGGGCGAGCTTAAAGGAGAGCATAAACCCCTCCGTCGGGTGCAGAGACTGCATAAAGACGAGGCGGCGGCGCGTGTCCGCGGCGGGATCTGGCGCAAGCCCCCCACTCTCCTGATAACGCTGTAGTAGGGCGGTAAGTTGCTCGCGCATCTCGGCAGAAATATTCGGTAATCCCTGGATGTAATCCAGCTGTGCTGCCGAGCCAGAGACAGCGAGCGCAGAGCGATAATACCCGATGCTCTGGGTATGAAAGATGAAGTCAGGATTCCCCGATGCTAGAGTCTCATAAAAGTATGTGCGCTGCTCTGGAGAAAGGTGGGTGCTGTCTGCGGCTGCCTTAGTGCAGCGCTCCCAGAGAGAGGCATCTATCGGGCGAGGCAGCTTATGCAAAGCGGTGTTAAGCTGCAGGCTCCACACCCCATCAATAGGGCGGCGGATCAGCTCCATAAGATCGTTCTTAAAAACAAAGCTCACACCCACTCCAATGATGAGGGTGATTAGGATGCGGACTATGGTTTTACGTAAGTCCTCTAGGTGCTCTAGAAAAGGCATTTCCCCTGCTGCGCCTCCGTGTGCTGCGCCTCCTCGTAATCCAAGTAACTTACCAAGAATGAACATAGACCACCATCTGTAACCTCTCTACGAGCATGAGTAAAGGGCATCTATGGAAATAGTT
>CAYWAG010000254.1:0-3457 GCA_964455925.1 uncultured Verrucomicrobiales bacterium
ATGCCCTGATGACGAAAGCGTCTTTTTTCGGTTGCTGAATGGGCACTGCGGTCGTAAGGGTGTAGGCATTATGGTTGATATGATTGTCCGGCTTTATGCCCTCCCTGACTCTGCGGATATTTATGCTAAGTGTGAGCAGTCCGGCGTGATCCTGCGTCGGCCAGGGGTGTATGAGACGCATTTGGTAGCGGACTTTGTGCGCGCGCACTTTTCGCCAAAGTGGGTGAGCGAGGTGCAGGCGGCGATGACTAAGCAGCCTGCTGGGTGCTTTATCGCTACGAAGGATAAGAAGATTCTGGGGTTTGCCTGCTATGATACGACCTGCAAGGGATACTTTGGTCCGACGGGTGTCAGCGAGGAGGCGCGTGGGCTAGGTATCGGTAAGGCGCTCCTGTTTAAGTCCATGGAGGCCCTGCGTGACCAAGGGTATGCCTACGGGATCATTGGCGGGGTGGGCCCCATCCCGTTCTATGAGAATGCCATCGGCGCACGCGTGATAGAGGGGTCTGAGAACTCGATCTACCAAGACATCCTCCCCGAACCAGAGGCATAACCTACTGTCCCCCCTTTACCCGAACTGATCCTATGCAAGACCCGAACTTTGTTAAAGCCGCCTTCTCTAAGATAGCGGATCGCTATGTTGTCACGAACCATGTTCTGAGCCTCGGCACGGACATCCTGTGGCGTAAGAAGGTCGCCCGTATCGTGCGCTCGTGGCAGCCGACGGAACTCTTAGACATCGCGACGGGGACGGGTGACCTCGCGCTGGAGTTCCAGCGTGTGATGCCAGACTGTGCGGTTACGGGGTCCGACTTTTGCCCTGAGATGTTAGCCTATGCCACCTCTCGCGGGGTGCGGGAGACCTTAGTGGCGGATGCGCTGGATCTCCCTTTTGAGGACGCTAGCTTCTCCGTTGTTACCGTTGCCTTTGGGCTCCGAAACATGGCGGATTATGCGAAGGCACTGCAGGAAATGCAGCGTGTTATTAAGCCCGGGGGGCACCTCCTGGTGCTAGACTTCTCTCTGCCAGAGAACCTCCTGCGCGGGCCCTACACCTTCTACCTAGATAAGGTGCTCCCCCACCTCGCCGGCTTCATCACCCGCCAGCCAGGGGCGTACCACTACCTCTCAGACTCTATTAAGACCTTCCCCTCTGGCGAGACGATGACCAGCCTGATAGCTGAGCAAGGGTTTGGCGCCCCGCACGCTATCCCGCTGTCCTGTGGAGTAGCCTCCATCTACACTGCGCAGAAGCCTCTCTAACCCATTGCCCGATATTGTCTATGAATACGCTCCCCAGAAATGTTGATTGGTCGCAATGGCCAGCGGAGATGCCTGCCACGCTCGTGTTTATCGTGCAGGAGGGGCAAGTGCTTCTCATCGAGAAGCAACGCGGGATCGGCGCGGGTAAGATTAATGGCCCTGGTGGCAAGATCGATCCCGGTGAGACCCCCTATGACTGTGCCGTGCGTGAGGTGCAGGAGGAGCTCTGCATCACCGTGAAGGACGCCCGCAAGATGGGGGAGCTCTTCTTTGACATGTCCACGATGCCGAACATTCATTGCCATGTCTTCCTCGCTACGGAGTTTGAGGGGACGCCGACTGCTACGGAGGAAGCCATCCCTCTCTGGACGCCTATCGACGAGGTGCCCTATGATAAGATGTGGGACGATGATGCCTTCTGGCTGCCGCAAATGCTAGCAGGGGAGACCTTCCTCGGGCGCTTTATCTTTGAGGATGAGACCATCCTCTGGCAGGAGGTCACCTTTAGTCCTCCAGAGGCGGCTGAATGGAATACGGTATAGTACGGTATTTTGAAAATTCGTTTGCGCCCCTCCTAATCTCCCCTAGTCTTAGGTATGACAGATGTTCAATGTCTTCCCCCATACCTAACAGAAGAGATCATGCTTAACCCAGAGAAGCGTGACTTTCCCTCCTTTGACCTCATTCGCCTGCTAGACCAAGTGTTCGAGCCGATTGCAGGATGTAAGATCTGTATCCTGACGGACTTTGACGATCCGGCGAAGTATATCACGAACTTCCAGTTCCTCAATGAAGAGGGGTTTGAGGTGCAGAAGAATGCCTACAACTACTTCCATAAGGCGCTTAAGGAGTTCGCCCACGAGCAGCTCGGGACGACGGGTGGCGAAATGTTCGCCTATGAATATACCTATGGGTCGAACCTAGACCTGAAGGATGCCGTCTGGGATACAGATGGGAACAAGCTCTCCCTGGATAAGGATATCTACCCCCATTATGACCTCATCCTCTGTATCTCCACCTGGTCTGCTACCGCGCCCCTCACTGCTAAGTGTAAGGAATATGGCTTCCGTGGTGCTACGATGCATGGCATGAACGACATTATTCTGAATAGTGGTCTGGCAGTGAACTATGATGAGGTCTCTGCAGATGCCGAGCGCATCCGCCTGGCGATGACTAAGGCAGATTCCATCGAAATCGACTTTGAGCTCGAGGACGGACGCGTCCTTACCGCCTGGCTAGGCCTAGAAGGGCAAGAAGCACAGAAGTCACACGGCCTCTGTAAGGGCGATGCGCCCGACATCGCTAACCTTCCAGCGGGTGAGGTCTACTTTGTTCCTCGGGATGCTAAGGGTGAGTTCCCCATGAAATACGAGGACGGCACGCTCGGACTCCTCACGGTAGAGAACCGTAACATCTTACGCTCTGACCTCATCGAGGGGAACCAATCCACGATCGATGAGCACAATGCGCGTCTCGCAGATGACCCCATGACCGGCACGCTCGGTGAGCTCGGGTTCGGCACGCAGGTGCTCCCCGTCTCCTACCAAGACATTCAGGACGAGAAGGTGCTCGGCACCTGTCACCTCGCCACCGGTCGTGATGATCACCTCGGTGGGGACATCGTGCCAGAGATGTTTAAGAAGCACGAGAACAGCACGCACGACGACATCCTCTTCGCCCCGCATAAGACCCCTAACTTTAACCTTAAGGAAGTGCGCATGACACGTGGCGAGCAGCAGGAAGTCATCATCGAGAACTTCCGCCCATCGGCATACATCATGGACGCGCTCGCGTCTAACCGCTAATCCTTAGCGTGTAAGAGAATCAAGCACAGCCCGAATACCGTCACGTTTGATGTTACGGTGGCGGGCTGTGTTTTATCATAGGTCACACCACACGATATTTTTTATCCGCAGATTTCGCAGATAGACGCAGATTACAAAAATCGCTAGAATAGACAGGAAATTACTGCCCTAGTGGTGAATCCAATGTGGAAGTTTATGGAACTATTCAGGTGCAGTCTGTGGTATTTTTTAACCGCGAATTACACGAATACCCGCTAATGATTTACTTTTTGAATCAAATAAATGTAACTTCTGAAAGATGAAGAAAACGTGATCAGAGATAAAGTAGCAAATCCACACTCTAAAACACTTAAATTTTAAAATATTAGCGGTAATTCGTGTAATTCGCG
>CAYWAG010000255.1:0-3440 GCA_964455925.1 uncultured Verrucomicrobiales bacterium
GCGATCTCTGGTGGATCATATTCGGTAGGGTAGATGAACTCGCGTCCGATATCGACCTTAGCTTGTTGCCCGGAGCGCGTAACGAAGCTGGGCTTCAGGATGTAGTCTGCACCCTTTTTCTGATCCAGTCCGCGGAGGAGCGCCTCTACCGTGCCATCACCGAGCGCTCCCATGACGGAGAGAACACCTGGGGCAGGAGCACTGTTAAGGATAGTGGTCTCTGCACCTGCATTGGAGAGGAGTTCTTCAAACCCAGTGCCACCAGTCGCAAGACCTACTAGACTTGCAGAGCTAGAATACTCCGCCACACCCCCCTTAGAGCGCTGAATGACATCGTGGATAGAGTCTGAGCCAGCCGCTAAACCTCCAGAGCGGTTTCCAGAAGTAAGGGGGCGTCCTGCTAGATCCTCAAAGTTCGCCCCATTCCCTGCAGACCCACCAGTGTAGAGACCATCTAGGATGGACTCACGAATCGTCCCTGCGATCGAGAAGTCGGTAGCAAGCTCCTGTGCATTATCCTGTGAGACTTCGATAAACTTCACTTCGATGGCGACCTGCAGAGGCTGCTTTTGTGCCAGTTGCTCCAGTAATGCCTCGACGACTTGGTGCTCCTGCTCCGTGTTTTTGAGGATTAACGTACTGGTGCTGGCGAGGTATGTAGCAGTAGCACCTGTGCCAAACTTTACTCCATAACTCTCTAATACCTGCTGGGCAGTCTTACGGCTCCCCTCTAAGGTCGTGCCGCCTAAGGTGCTGGTGGCGGAGGTGCTAAAAGGATCGGCGGACTCCGTAGCGGAGGCTCCCGCCTGCAATGTCAGAAAGGTCGGAGAGACGGGGTACGTCTTAACAAAGACGGCTCCATCTTCTGAGCCAAGGGAGGAAAAGGTGACTGCGTATCCGTCATCGGTGAACTGCAGGCCAAACTGCGTAGCAACCGCCTCCACCGCCTTAATAAGCGGAACGTTCGTCAGCGTGAGACTGGCGAGGGTCTCAAACTCAGGCGCCCCAGTAGGGAATTTGGCGATAAATTGGACACCTTTTTCAGCCGGGTTATCCGTCGTCGTATCATAGGCGCGGCTCAGCTCGCGGAGCGTGCTCAGCGCCTCGTAGAGGTCTCCGTCTGCAATGTCTACGATCGGGAGTGTAATAGAAGCGAGCTTCTGCTGGAGCGCGACTCGAGCGGCTCCTTGCTCGTAGTTGTAGGTGGAGATACTATCAGCGGCCGTCTCTGCCGCCTTATACTCGGCGGATACGTCCCATGCGGCATCTACCTCTGCGAGCATTGCGGCTCTGGTATGGTCATAGGCGGCGCGGCTGTATTCGGCGGTCGCCTGCGCGACGCGCTCTAGCCCGCGGCGGGCAGCCTTATTATGCGTATCTACTTTTAGCACCGCGCTGTACTGCGCCTGTGCCTCATCAAACTTCCCGAGGTTATATGCGCCCTCGGCCTTATAGAGCAGGCGGCGCACTCGGTCGACATCAGCGACGTGCCCTGTGGTGAGGGCGGGGTTCGTGCGGATTGGGTCATCCAGGGCATCGAGTTGGCGGAGAGCGTAGCCATTATCAGGTGCGTATCCCAGGGCTTGGGTCAGGACTGCGCGCGCACCCTCTAGGTCTCCCTGCTTTACCAGCGCCTTAGACTCCTGCGAGGCAGCAGTCGCGAAGCGATCCGCGAGCTCCGTGCGCAGGGTCGCAGAGGCGGATCCAGCAGGAACAAGGGCTAGAGCTTGGCGAAAGTCCTCCACCGCAGTCGTGTAATCCCCAGCGGAGTAGGCTACATCACCAGACTTTAGGAGACCATATGCGCTGGTCGCATCAGCCTGACGGGAGGACAGCTCCGCCTGATACGTTCCCTGTCCCTCACTAGTAGTAAGCCCAAGCCAGAGCGAACAACCAACCGCCACCCAGCTGCTAATGCGAACCTGCGTGCCGACCTGTGACCAAGGAGTGAATGTAAGTAAAGCCATAACAATGATAGACTAGAGAACTAGATTTAGCATCCTACTTAGACAAGGATCTCTCAGAGGTCACGAATTAAATGTGCCAAATTCCTCCTTTCTAAGATTTTTTTCGCAGGTTGAGTGGTATTCCCTAATTCTCTACCCATCCATAACCCTCTGGCGTCATATGCTCCGAGGTGGGAAGGAGCCTATCACGAATGGCACGAACTCAAGCGAATATAGGCTCGTTTTTTGAACCGCAGAGACGCAGAGGCTCAGAGAATGCTTTTTTAGTTTTGAGTTTTATATCAAAATAAAAATGTAATATTTTGATGTTTTAGAATCATGATTATTCAATTAATCTCTCTGTGTCTCTGAGTCTCTGTGGTTCAAAATCCCCTCGAATACTCCGTTAACTTCGAGCCATTCGGGACTATTCCACCAGCGTCCCACCACAGCTAGACCCCGCCCCCGCTGTGCAGCCAAAGCAGTGCTTACCCGTCTGGATAGGAAGAGCGGTAAAGCGCACGAGGTCTACCTCCCATACATTCAGCTTATGATCAGCCACATCGCTCTCCTTCCCCTCGTCCTCTAGCTGGAGCTTCAGCTGCTGGTTAAAGTCGCAGTCGTAAACCTCCCCTTGCCACCCGACATTGATGGTATTACGGCACATCAGCCCCTCCACCGCACCAGGGTTAAAGTTATCGACGAGCAGTTGCATGTATTCCTCCAGTTGCTTATTACGCTTCAGATACGAGGCATACCGCGCGATCGGGATGTTCGTAATAGCGAAGAGCTGATTAAAGACGATGCCAAACGCACGTTGCAGCTCCTCCTTATAGTCCGCCTGGAGCTCGGCCTGATCCCCAGGGAGGAAGGCCCCGTTCGGGTTATATACTAAGTGCAGCTGCAGCGCAGCATCGCTCCCGTAGCCGAGGGCATTAAGCAGCTGGAGCCCTTTAATACTGGCATCGAACACGCCCTCGCCTCGTTGCTCCTCGACATTATCGGCAGAGTAGCAAGGCAGAGACGCCACGACCTCGACCTGCTGCTCCGCGAGAAAGGAGGCGTAATCCTCATACCCCTCGACAGTCAGAATCGTCAGATTACAACGGTCAATCACCTTCTTCCCCATCGCCCGTGCCGACCTCACAAAGTGCTTAAAGTGTGGGTTCATCTCTGGTGCCCCCCCTGTCAGATCCACCGTATGGATCGCATCCGCACCCTGTAGCCAGTCCAGAATCCTGTCCACCGTCTGGCGCGTCATAATCTCCTTACGCCCTGGCCCAGCATTCACGTGACAATGCACACACGTAAGGTTACACATCTTACCGACATTTACCTGTAAGATCTCAGGCGTCTTACGCGTCAGGACTTGGGAAAACTGTTCAAGGGTTTGGTCAAAGAGGTTCGGCATAATCAGAGTGAGTAGGTGTTAAGCTCGTAATAGAGCGACTGTCGAGCTTAACCTTGTTTCCGCTGCCAGGCAGCCAGCTCTGA
>CAYWAG010000256.1:0-3425 GCA_964455925.1 uncultured Verrucomicrobiales bacterium
ATGTTGATCATGAGCAGGATGCTCATGCCACAATTACTGCCGTAATGTGAGTTATCAAAAGCAACTTCACAACACGGCCTCCCCGATAGTGGAGGAAGCCCAAAGCCCCGGGGGAGAGGGGGGCGTTAAATATCACGCTGAATGCCCACAAATATCGCTATATTTACATTTAAACCGTGCATTTAGCGAGCCAAGCTACCAAGCCTGAATATAAATGTACAAATTACTGCTGGACGGACAGTCAATCATACGGAAGACTATGAATCGTATGAAGACTATCGCTGTTGTGCTTTCTCTATTCCTCTCTGTCCTAGCGGGTAGGAGCGACGTGATGCCCTATTTTGAGCTCTCGAGCTCTCAGTTAGAGGCACGCTTCTTAGCGGTGGCAGAGGGCTTTGCCGGTGCGCAGACGGCGCTGGATGCGGAGAGCTTTGTAGAGCCTGATGCCGGCGGGCTTTTTGATAAGCTGTATGCAGAATTCCACTACACCCGCCTGGGGCGCGTGGTGGATGACATGAAGGTCTTTAGCCGGCAGATGGGGCAGTATTGCCTGATTCGGGCGCGGTGGCGTGATGGGCAAAAGAGCTTTGTCTATCTCTATTGGCTACCTGGAATGACTGATCCTAAGGTGGACTGGAAGGCTACGTATGGCTACGGCTCTATGGGCTGGGCACCCTTTATGCAGGTGAAGCCTGAGCTCCCAGTGACGATGCGAGCAGAGCTCACGATGGATAACTATTATAACTACGAGTTCAAGGATGAGAAAGTATGGCAATGCCTCTATGTAACGCACAATGCACTGGAGCGCAGCCTCTACGCCTACATCCGCCGAGACCATCCCGACTTCGCCCTCCTCCAGCGCGTGTATAAGGATAAGGAGGAGTCCTCTATGACTGTAAAGCTGGTGTTCTCCACCGTGGCACAAGATCGAGAGATGGCGAACCAGGTAGAAATCACCTCGATCTTAAGTGATACTTGGTTTGACAGGTAGCCCTAATGCGTAAATGGTGTGCTCTATGATAGAGCAACATGCAAATCAGTTTGTCTGCGACCTCGTCGCATATGAACCCGGAAAGCCCATCGAGGAGACTGCTCGCGAGCTAGGGCTAAAGCCAGAAGACATCGTCAAGCTAGCGAGTAACGAGAACCCTCTGGGCCCCTCCCCAAAGGCGCAAGAGGCGATCGTCGCGAGTGCACAGGACGCACACATTTATCCGGACGGCGGTGGATTTAAGCTCCGCTCTGCGATTGCAGAGAAGTATGGCGTGCCGCTCCAGAACACCGTTTTAGGAAACGGGTCAAACGAGATTATCGAGCTTCTGTGCCACTGCTTCTTAAACCCCGATGCCGAACTCATTGCGGCGGAACATGCCTTTGTCGTTTATAAGCTTATGGCGACGCTCTTTGGTGCCAAGTATGTCGAGGTGCCAGATCCTGGGTTTGTCCACGACCTCGATGCCATGGCGGCGGCTATCACCGATAAGACGCGTCTAGTCTTTATCGCGAACCCGAACAACCCCACTGGAACGATCGTGGGCGAAGAGGCGATCGATCGCTTTATGGAGAAGGTGCCCGACCATGTCGTCGTCGTCTTTGATGAGGCTTACCATGAGTTCTTATCAGACGCCCCGAACACGGTGAAATACATCGAGCAAGGTAAGAACGTGTGCATCCTCCGTACATTTTCTAAGGCGCAGGGGCTAGCAGCTCTCCGCATCGGGTTTGGGCTGGCATCTCCTGGCGTAGCAGGGATTCTGAACAAGGCGCGCCAACCCTTTAATGCGAACGCTGTCGCCCAAGCCGCTGGTCTCGCTGCCATCAACGATGCGGCTCACATTGCAGCTACTGTAGAGAACAACAATGCGGGCCTCGCCTTCTTCCATGAGGCGTTCGAGCAACGTGGTCTCGAATACGTTCCCTCTGTGGCAAACTTCGTGCTCGTTAAGGTCGGAGACGGGGATGCCCTCTTTCAGGACATGCTCGCTAAGGGCGTGATCGTTCGTGCGATGCGTGGTTATAAGCTGCCGGATTGGGTGCGGGTATCAGTCGGGACTCCTGCTGAGAATGCACGCTTCATCGAGGTCTTAGACGAGCTGCGCGGATAAGTCCGCCTAGACTCCCCTGCCCTATCAGATTCCCTCCTCACCCCTTACCCGATTCATGGAAACAATAGCAGCGATCGCTAGTCCCCTCGGGGTTGGCGCGATCTCCGTCATCCGTATCAGTGGCCCCGAGGCACTCTCTGTGATGCAGCGTTGCTTTCGCGGTTATGCGCGCATGGCGGCGCAGCCTCGCGTCGCGACCTTAGGCACGATCCGTGATGCCGACGGCGAGCAGCTCGATGAGGTTTTGGCGACCTACTTTGCCGCTCCTGCCAGCTTTACAGGGGAGGATGTCGTCGAGATCGCGGGGCATGGGGGCGTCTTCGTCACACAGAGGTTGCTGTCCCGGCTCATCGACTGCGGTGCGCGTGCGGCGGAGGGCGGCGAGTTTAGCCAGCGAGCCTTTCTGAACGGGAAGTTAGACCTCACACAGGCGGAGGGCATCATGGATGTGATCTCTGCCCAGTCTGACCTCGCACTAAAGGCGGCGCAGAACCAAATGCAGGGCTCCATTCAGCAGATTACGCAGGTCCTGCGTGAGCAGTTGATCTCCGTAACCGCACACCTGGAGGCATACATTGACTTTCCAGAGGATGATATCGATCCTGATACCGGTGATGGAATGATCGCTCAGCTAGAGGAAATGGTAGCGCAATGCAGCCAGCTGCTCTCCACCTCGCATACGGGGCGTCTCCTCAGGGAAGGGGCGCGCGTCGTGATCTGCGGGGAGCCAAACGCGGGCAAATCCTCCCTCTTAAACCAGCTCCTGGGGTATGATCGCGCCCTCGTGAGTGATATCAAAGGGACAACCCGTGACACGGTGGAGGAGGTCGTTAACATTCAGGGTCTGCCCGTCCGCTTCATCGACACTGCGGGGCTCCGAGAAACAGAGGAAACGATCGAGAAAGCAGGAATTGACCGCGCACATCGTGAGATGGAGAGTGCGGACTTAATCCTAGAGCTAGTGGACGGCACGCTGTGCCCAGAGACCGTCTCTCGCCCCGCCATCCCAGCTAACGGACGCCATGTATTAATCTGTAATAAGGCGGATCTCACCTTACATTCGGCATGGTCTCATGAGGCGCTGCCGCTCTCCTGCCAGACCGGCGAGGGGCTAGACCTGCTCCGCACCCGCATTGGGGAGGAACTCCTCGATGGGCGCATGCTCACGGGGAACTCCCTGATCGCCATTAATGCGCGTCACCAGGACTGCCTCCGCGCCCTAGAGCAGGCACTCCAGAAGGCGATAAGTGAGATTCAGACGACCATCGATCCAGAGCTCATCGCCCTCACCATGCGCGAGGCTCTACACAGCATCGGCGA
>CAYWAG010000257.1:0-3405 GCA_964455925.1 uncultured Verrucomicrobiales bacterium
ACACAGCTCTGAGGGAAGGCTTAGAAGCAGGCTTAGAGGCTAAACAGACCGAGGTAGACCAAGCTGAAGCAAAGGCCGAGGAGGCTGAAGCAAGAGCCGAACAAGCAGAAGCAAGAGCCGAACAAGCAGCGACCAAAGCCGAGCAAGCGACAGCCAAGCTTGAGCAAGCCTTAGCGCAGTTAATCAAAGACGGAATGTCCGAGGTTGCTGCGCGTCAAATACTGGGGCTCTAGAGGTTCAGTATCCACTTCTCCTAGAAGATCGTAAGAGTTCCAATCCGATCGAATGTCTCGTCAGCATAGGCGCAGATCGAGATATTATAGAGCAAGTGTAGGACTGTTGGGCCATTTAGGGCATCATAGATGCCTATGGATTAACTCAGCTAAGCACTACCTGCGTAATTACCTAAAAAAAGCCCCACCACCGCAATGCGATGATGGGACAATACTATCTCTCCTCTCACCATAAGGTGAGAAGGAGGAAATTTTGCTTATCGGGAGTAGAGTTCGACAACGAGCTGGACGTTGACCTGGTGGTCGATGTCATCTGGCTCAGGGAAGCGAACAACTTTACCAGAAAGATCTTCACGGTTAACAGTTACCCAGTCCTTGATCGGACGGCTTTGGGTGAGATCGAGCATGCGCATCGCAAGCTGCTGGGAAGACGCCTTAGCGCTTACCTTGATCTCGTCACCAGCCTTGACTTGGTAACTTGGGATGTCAACACGAGTGCCATTCACGAAAATGTGACCGTGGTTAACCAGCTGACGAGCCGCTTGACGCGTGTTGGCGAAACCGAGACGGTAGCAAACGTTATCAAGACGGGTCTCTAGGAGACGGCTGAGGGTGTCACCAGTAATGCCTGGGAGACGGGAAGCTTCCTCGTAGTATGCACGGAATGCTTTCTCGAGAACACCATAGACGAACTTAATCTTTTGCTTCTCACCGAGGGCGACGGCGTAGTCTGACTTCTTCTTACGACCAGCGCGGAGACCGTGAGGTCCCGGAGGGTAGTTACGACGTTCAAGAGCCTTAGAAGGGCCGAAAAGCGGCATCCCAAAACGGCGGTTGATCTTATCTTTTGGTCCAATGTAACGAGCCATAGTAAATCTGTGTTAAAAGTGGGTTGTTTT
Organism: uncultured Verrucomicrobiales bacterium; assembly: GCA_964455925.1. Taxonomy (GTDB): domain Bacteria; phylum Verrucomicrobiota; class Verrucomicrobiia; order Verrucomicrobiales; family Akkermansiaceae; genus WTJZ01. The sequence goes on from CAYWAG010000257.1 coordinate 1,133, forward strand.
GGGGTGAATTATACGCGACGAGCTTTCTTAGGACGACAGCCGTTGTGTGGAACTGGGGTTACGTCCTTGATGGTCGTAACATTGATACCGACGCTCTGGACAGCACGGGCGGCAGACTCACGTCCTTGGCCAGGGCCCTTAACGCGGATTTCTGCTTCCTTGAGGCCGTGACCCATTGCTTGGCGACATGCGTCTTGGGAGACGACCTGACCTGCGTATGAGGTGGACTTACGGGAGCCTTTGAAGCCCATCTTACCAGCTGAGGACCACCCGATCACGTTACCGTTCTCATCAGAGACGCTCACGATCGTGTTGTTAAAGGTCGCTGCGATCGTAACGATGCCCTTAGCGATGTTCTTACTACCCTTAGCCTTAAAGACCTTCACCTTATCTGGATCTTCCTCACCGAGGATCTCCGCGAAGATGTCTTTCTTGCGTTCTGGTTTTGCGGTTTCCTCGGGAGCGGTAGCTTCCTCAGAGGACGGAGCAGCTTCTGGAGCTGCTGTTTCTTCTACTGCAGGAGTCTCCTCCGCAGCAGGAGCAGTTACCTGCTCCTCAACGTTTTGTTCGTTGGTGTTTTCTTCAGCCATATGAATGGTTCTATATATTAGTTTAAGTAGTCACAGGAGCGATAAAAAGAGAGGGACGACTGTCCCTCTGCTGAATTGGCTCGCTGTGGATTATCTGTCAGTTGCTTACGCTTTACCGCCAACTGTCTTCTTCTTCCCTTTGCGTGTACGGGCGTTTGTCTTCGTGCGTTGACCTCGGACAGGGAGACCACGACGGTGACGGATGCCACGGTAGCATTGGATGGTTTGGAGACGCTTGAGAGCTGCTGTGCGCTCACGACGAAGGTCACCTTCAATGATGAGGCCTTCACCCTGAATAACGCTTGCGAGCTTCGCAAGTTGCTCCTCAGAGAGTTGACCGGTGCGTGTATCTGGATCGACCCCCGCTTGCTCAAGAATGCGAGATGCAGTTACGCGTCCGATGCCATAGATATACGGGAGAGAAGCTTCAATGCGCTTCTCATTTGGGATTTCGATACCGAATAAACGTGCCATAATTATGATAGGCCATCGCAGCTTAATGCTGAAATGGGGGACTTTTCATAACAATTCCCCCTTAGACTGCAAGACTGAAATTCACCTTTCTTCCTTTTTCTCCGCGGGTGACCTCTCTGGTTTCCGCGTCCAGCCGGTATCGTGCGACCACAAAAATGGAGGACTAGCGTAGAGGAGGGGCGAAAAGAGTCTAAATTCTGCTTTTCTCCCTGCGATCCTGCGCTAAGAGAAGAGGGTAATAACGATTTAACATACCATGTCTGCTCCTAAGTATAAACGTATCATATTAAAGCTCAGTGGTGAGGCTCTTCGCGCCGCTGGTAGTAAGGATAATATTTCACCAGAGATTGTTGACCGGATTGCCCGCGAGATAAAGGCGATCACGGAGATGGGGATAGAGGTCGGGATCGTCGTGGGGGGTGGTAACTTCTGGCGCGGTGCCTCTGCGAGTAACCGCGGGATGGACCGTCCTACGGCGGACTACGTTGGCATGCTTGCCACCGTAATGAATGCCCTCGCCCTAAAAAGCGCCATCCAGGCCGAGGGCGTGGATGCGGTCGTGCAAACCGCGATCCAGATGCAAAACGTCGCTGATCCATACATCCGCCATAAGGCTAAGCGTCACCTCGATGAGGGGCGAGTCGTTATCTTTGGCGCAGGCACTGGGAGCCCCTTCTTCTCCACAGACACGACGGCGGCACTCCGCGCCAGTGAGCTCGCAGCGGATGCTATCTTTAAGGCCACAATGGTGGACGGCGTGTATGACTCCGACCCTAAGAAGAACCCCGATGCCGTGAAATACGAGACGGTAACCTTCCAGACCTGTCTAGAGAAGCAGCTCAAGGTCATGGATGCCACCGCCTTCTCACTCTGTATGGAGAACGATATTCCGATCATTGTCTTTGACCTTGGTGAGGAAGGAAACGTCATCGAGGCTGTCAGCGGTAAAGAGATCGGCACCACCGTTCAGCTCTAGCCCCCCTCCCCTACATTTTACACATTACATCATTATACTATGGACCCACAAAGCACCCTCAAATCTACCCAAGATAGCATGACTAAGGCCGTTGAGCACCTTCTAAAGGACTTCGCTGGCCTCCGCACGGGGAAGGCATCCCCTTCCCTCGTCGATAACCTCGACATTAACGTCTCCAGCTACGGCAGTGTCATGAAGCTGAATGCCATCGCAGTCATCACTACGCCTGAGGC
>CAYWAG010000258.1:0-3398 GCA_964455925.1 uncultured Verrucomicrobiales bacterium
ATGTTGATCATGAGCAGGATGCTCATGCCACAATTACTGCCGTAATGTGAGTTATAATAGTATACCTTCTGGCGTTCATGCCCAAGATGGGCATGCCACGGTTATCGCCGTAATGTGAGATAAATATCTCCGCGTGCTCCGTGCCTCCGTGGTTTACCTAAATGCAGACACGAGTTTGAGCCAGGTTTTCAAGCCCCCTTTACTAGTCCCTGTATTGCAAAGCCTTAATTATACAAGTCTCTCAAAGTGAGGTAGCCCTGCACCCACGGGCATCAACTTCCCTCCATTCGCACTTGATTAAATAATTCGTTCCTCTCAGAGTGGCTCCATGACAGAACGTAGAGTTGTAATTACCGGCCTTGGAGCCCTTAGCCCACTGGGGCTTGATGCACAGTCCACCTGGGATGCCATGAAGGAAGGGAAGAGCGGGATCGACACGATCACGCTGGTAAACCCTGATGACTTCCCAGTAAAGATCGCGGGTGAGGTCAAGGGGTTTGACGCTAAGCCCTTCTTCGGCAGTCCTAAGGATGCACGTCGTGCAGACCGTTATGCACAGCTAGCGATGGCAGCCTCTAAGATGGCGATCGAGGACGCAGGTCTGGTAGAGGCTGGATATGACCCTGCGATGGTAGGCGTCATGGTCGGCAGTGGCATCGGCGGGCTCGGCACGCTGGAGCGCGAGCATACGAACCTCATGAACCGCGGTGTCGCTAAGGTCTCTCCGTTCACCATCCCAATGATGATCTCTAACATCGCAAGCGGCATGATCTCTATGGAATACAACTTTGGCGGTCCAAACATGGCGATCGTTACCGCTTGTGCCACCGCGAACCATAGCATCGGGGAAGCCTGGCGCATGATTAAGTTTGGTGACGCAGACGCCTTCGTCTGTGGTGGCGCAGAGGCATCCATCCTCCCGATGGGTCTCTCTGGCTTTAACAACATGCGTGCGCTCTCCACCCGTAATGATGACCCCACAGCCGCATCCCGCCCCTTTGATACGGATCGAGACGGATTCGTCATGGGTGAAGGTGCAGGAGTGATCGTGATAGAGGAATATGAGGCGGCTAAGAAACGTGGCGCCAACATCATTGCCGAGCTCGCCGGATACGGGCTCAGTGCCGATGCCCACCACCTCAGTGCCCCCTCCCCTGACGGCACCGGCCCTGCTCGTGCGGTCCAAATGTCCCTCAAGCACGCTAAGCTTAACCCAGAGGACATCACCTATGTGAACGCCCACGGCACCTCTACCCCACTCGGTGACATCTCGGAGACACAGGCCATCAAGCTCGCCTTTGGTGACCACGCAAAGGATAACCTCCTCGTCTCCTCTACTAAGTCCATGACCGGACACCTCCTCGGTGCGGCAGGTGGCGTAGAGATCCTAGCCTGTCTAAAGGCAATCCAGGACGGAGTCATCCCTCCTACCATTAACCTCGAGAACCAAGACCCACAATGTGACCTCGACTACTGTGCCAACACCGCCCGCGAGGTCGAGGTAAAGGCCGCAGTCAGCAACTCCTTTGGGTTTGGCGGGCATAATGCCTCCCTCCTCGTTAAGAAAATGGCATAAGCCATAACCCTAAGCACTCCACATGAACGCAGACAAAAGTTGGGACGCCACGCCAGACCACGTCCGTTTCTCAGAGACGGACATGTTTGGATGGGCGCATAACTCCCACTTCTTGCGCTATGTGGAGAACGCCGAGCACGAGCTGCTCTCCCAGCTCGGCGTCAGCCCCGTCGCCGACGGCGTCGGCTGGCCTCGCGTAAACTTCACCATCGACTTCCGTAGCCCCCTCGCCTACGCGGATCCCTACCAAGTCCAACTGCAGCTCCTCCGCCTCGGCTCTACCTCTCTCACCTGGGGGTTCCAGCTGCACTCAGGTGACACCCTGATCGCAGAGGGACGCATGACCTCAGTCCAAGTCGGCCCCGATAAGCGCCCGCTCGTTATAAGTGAGGATCTGCGCTCTGCCCTAGGCACGGTGTTCTAGCCTTCAGCTAATGCTTAGTTGAGTGTAACTATTCAGGTATGCTAAACCACTGGGAGCGCCAGCTTCCCTGCTGGCACTGGGCTTTATGAGGCATCTTGCCTCCCGATTTTATAGAGGCTTACGTGTTCTATAGGTATACCGCTATCAGGCCGGGATGCCCCATGACCGCTTTCAGCGACCAAAACTTTCCTCCGCTCTCTGTTGATTATTGACTCGCCCTTTCTACCAGGGCAGAGCTAGTGCTCTGCGCTCCGGATGGCTACGCTACCAAACGTGAGCGCAGCGAATCCGGAGCGCGCAGCACTAGCTGGGCCCGATCCCACTGGGCGCACTCACGGACTAGCCCACGCTTCTATGGCACGTCAGGTTATAGCATGTGGTGAGGGTGAGAGTTTCGTCGTGGCGCGCTCCCGCGACTGCGGGACTGAGAAGTGAGAGGGTCGACTGGTTTTCTCGGCGAGAAAACCCTACCACTACTCGGGCAGAGCTAGTGCTCTGCGCTCCGGATGGCTACGCCACCAGGTGTGAGCGCAGCGAATCCGGAGCGCGTAGCCCTAGCTGGGCCCGATCCCACTGGGCGCCCCCACGAACTAGCCCACGCTTCTATGGCAAGGGAAGGCGGAACGGGGACGGTCTGAATGACCGCTCTCCACATAAACCCACTCGATAAAACCACACCCTCCTTTGAAAAACTGCTTGCGCTGAATGCCGGATCTGGTGTAGGATGCGCTACTAACTCATTTTTAATGGGGATGCCATGGTTTCGACTTTATGTTGGAAACGTAGGTTGCATGTGGAGGTTGATCGGTTGGCCTCCTAAAAAAGCCGTTCAAAACTATAAATGCAGACTCTAACGAGCTCGCACTTGCTGCCTAATTAAGTAGCGAGGCCGCGCGACGATCGCCCGCGTTGTCGCCCCGCCTATGAATACTTAGCGGGCTGGCTGACCCAACGGTTTTCCGGTTGGGAAGGTAAGATATAAACAGGGAAATCGGAGTGGACCCGTGCGAGCTGGCCGGTCGTCACTCCTAAAACCAATGCCACTCGCTAAACATGTAGACGCCACGTGGAATACGTAGAGGACTGGGGTTCAACTCCCCACATCTCCACCATTTTCATCACGAGACCCCCCTTATGAATAATAAGGGGGGTTCTTTTTTGAATCAAATCAATGTGACCTCTGGAAGATAAAGAAAACGTGATCAGAGATGAGGTTGCAAATCCGTGCTCGCCAAGCTATGAAATACTTAAATTTCACACTACACGACATTTTTTATCCGCAGATTACAAAAATCGCTAGCACAGACAGGAAATTACTGCCCTAATGGGGAATCCAACGTAGAATTTGTGGCTCTATTCAGATGGTATCTGTCGCGCTTGCGCTGCGGGCTGCCCCCC
>CAYWAG010000259.1:0-3398 GCA_964455925.1 uncultured Verrucomicrobiales bacterium
AGATGTTGATCATGAGCAGGATGCTCATGCCACAATTACTGCCGTAATGTGAGATCTAAGGCGTGCACTAGTCGACTGGTTCTCTCGGCGAGAGAACCCTACCGGCGAGCTGGATGGCTTTGGTTTGGTCAGCTAGCGCGAGGGAGGGTGTGTTGGCGGGCTTGCTGACGGTTTGCGCTGGGAGGTAGGGGAGGTGGATGAAGCCGGCTTCGATCCTGAGCTGCTGTTCCTGTATATAATGGAGCAACTGGTATGAGAGGTGATTACAGACGTAGGCTCCGGCAGAGTTTGAGAACTGGACGGGCAGGTGGTGCTGCTGTAATGTGTCGTGGATGCGGTCCAGGGGGAGGGTGGACGCGTAGCGGTCTGGTGCTCCTGGCTCGATAGAGGTATCACGGGGTTGGTTCCCGGAGTGATCTGGAATGCGGAAGTCATCGTAGTTCCGCGCATAGCGCTCTAGGGTGACCTGTGCATTTCCTCCTGCCTCGCCTAGCATGAGAATGCGCGAGGGCTGGACTGCGTGAAGGTGCTCTAGTAGCAGTGCCGGGGCGCGGTCCTTACATACGGGCAGGGTAATGGTGTGGAACTGGTCTGCGAGAGCGGTGGCGACTTGGTCCGAGGGGTTAATGCTCTCACCGCCAAAGGGCTCAAACCCTGAGATAAGGATAGAAGAAGGTTGAGGCATATGACAGGTTACTCCGATAGGTTCAGAAAGTGCTCGACGTTGCGGAGCTCTAGGCGTTGCCACCCTTCGGGCTGGCTCTGTGGAGCTGAGGCGAAGATGCGCTCATCCTGGAGGAACTGGCTCAGGTATTGGGTCGGTGCGATGCGGTTGCCGGGGGTGTCGAGGTACCCTGGACCGATGTAGAGGCTGAGCCCCTTGCGCATCTCAAAGTGGAGGTGAGCGAGGTATTGCCCATCAGCATTTCCGACTGCACCGACTTTCTGCCCTCGCTTTACCCGTTGCCCGACGACGACGTCAAAGCGGTCTAGGTGCGCATACATGGACTGGATGAACTCGTCCTCACCCTCTGCGTTCTGAACACGGTGGGCGATGAGGAGCACCTTACCCCACCCTATACTGGGGGTGGCGGCATAGACGACGTAGCCGTCTGCGATGGCATATACGGGGTCTCCTAGGTCACTGTTGCCACCAGCGATGCCGTTGAGGTCATCGCCACTGTGGCGCCCACCTCGGTGTGGGTTTTCCTCCCAGAAGGATTGGGCATTATAGGTAAACGCTCCAGTCTCTGTTCCTAAGGGGGAGGAAAACAGGGTGGCGTGCGGAATCTTAAAGGCAGTGATAGGGCTGACCTTCGCCAGCCGAGGGTCAAAGGCGACCCGCTGAGGAGTCGCGAAGACCTCTGTAGTGGGGGACTGTGACTCACGCTTAAACCCCAGAGGCAGGAATGCGAGCTGGGGAGTAAGGGTAGAGACGGTAGGGTGTGTTACCGTCTGAGGCTTATCTAAGACTAGCGGTGCCAGCATCAGCAGGACGATGACTCCTGCAAGGAGGGGGAGGAGAGCATTAACGCCTTTCATGCTGATGCCTGTGGGGAGGGGATTTAAGCGATAGGGGCTCTATTAGAAGTCCAGGTAGATCTCGGTGCGGCGGTTAGCACGGCGACCTTGGTCCGTATCATTAGAGCTCCGTGGCATGGACTCACCGTAGGCGGTCACTGCGATTTGGCTATCCTGGATACCTTGAGCCTGGAGATACGCCTTTACGCTCTCAGCACGGGCGAACGAGAGCTGACGGTTGTATGAGTCAGACCCGAGCGCATCGGCGTGCCCGCTAAGTGTGAGCTTCTTCGCGCGGCTACTCTTCAGCAGGGCGGCGATGATGTCGAGCTGCTTCTTGGCACGCGGGGTGAGGTCGCCATCATTAAAGTCGAAGTAGAGGGCGAGCCTGTCTCCACCCTGTGGGTTCTTAATGAGTGGGGTGTATTGGGCGTCACCACCAGCGACACGGGCGATGTAGGAGCGAATCAGACCTTCCATGTTGAGCTCAGAGACTTTCCATGGCTGCTCTTTACTCTCACGGGTGACTGCTAGCTCGAGCTGACCTTTCTGGTTCGACCCAGCCTCGATCAGGTTCACGGCAAAGGCGCTAGCTCCGTCACGGAGGAAGAGGGCGGAGAGCGGGGTGCGATCGTTGAGGGCGTATTGCCCTTCCTCGAACATGATGCAGAGACCTGCGATCTGAGCCTCTGCAATAGTAGTGGAGTCTACATAGGCGAGGGCGGGCTCAAACTGCTGGGTCAGAAGCTTACGAATAAAGTCATCTGCGGTGGTGAGGGCGTCATCATCCTTGCTAGGGCCTTCTACGGAAGTCGCTTGCGGGAGGTTTACGGCAGAGACCTTAAAGGTGCCGTCGGGAAGCTTCAGGACATCGATCTGGACTTCTGTGCCATCTGGCTGTGCGATCGCCCAGCGTGATTTTTTTCCAAACTCGAGCACGCCTACCTGGCGCAGGCTTAAGCCATCCTTAAAGTTGGCGAGGGCAGCAAACTGTGCCGGGTCCAGATTGTCGCCATAGGCATCGAGGAAGGCGGCACCTTCGCCCTTGGCGAGGGCTTGCTGGAAGGCATCAGCAAAGGTGGCTGGCGTCTTATATGAAGGCGGAACGATCGCGGCTGCTGTCTCTGCGGGGGCGCTAGGGGCTACAGGAGCGGGCTCCGTAACGACTGGAGCTGGCTCTGTAGAGACGGTCGTGGTGGCAGGGGTAGGACTAGTAGCCGGGCTATCAGCGCGGTCCTGCTTCTGCTTAGACTGCATGAAGAAGTAGAAGAGCAGCCCGAGGATGCCAAGTAAGAGGATGAGGGCAAAGAAGATGCAGCCCTTCTTCTTAGTCGGCGGGGTGGATGACGATGTTGTTGTAGTGTCAGACATGGTGTTATGGAGCTAGGGGGGGAGAGCAGAAATTAGTCCAATCGCTTATCAATGATGGCTTTTTTCTTGAGAATATTAATCCAGGCTTCGTACTTTTGCTGGTACTTCTCTGCCTGGATTTCACGAATAAGGCGTTCTTTGACCTTAGAGAGGGGCGCGGCTGGGCCGTAGTCGATCGAGTGGAGCTTAATGATCCAATACCCTTGCTTACCACGGTATGGTCCTACGACTTCACCCTTTGGTGCGTCAAAGATGAGGGCGGCGAGGTGTGGGTCGTAATCTGTGCGGAGTACGCCTTTAGTGAGACCGCCAGCTTCAATGATCTCGCGGGAGTCATTAGAGTAGTCCTTGACGTATTGGGCGAAGTCCTCGCCTTTCTTTAGGTCTTGGACGAGCTCCTCTGCGAGCGCTAATTGTTGGTCTGGCGATCGGTTGAGCGCAGGGATGGAGGGGTGTCTGAAGGCACCCGCGATGAAGATGCGTGAGAAGTTCGCCTTATCCTTAGA
>CAYWAG010000260.1:0-3378 GCA_964455925.1 uncultured Verrucomicrobiales bacterium
ATGTGGCATGCCCACCCAGGGCATGAACGCCATAGGTATGATTCTGTAGGGGGGAGGGGGAACGTAAGCCTAGGAGCGCCAGCTTCCCTACTGGCACTGGGCTTTATGAGGCATCCTGCCTCCCGAGTTTATAGAGGCTGACGTGTTTTATAAGTAGAGCGTTATCAGGCAGGGGTGGCTGTTGCAGTCCGACACCAGAACTAATTCTGATCAATAGTACTCGATAGTGTTCAATGGGTAATAAAAAACCCTTTAAAGGGCGTGGAAGAACACTTTAAAGGGCTGAAAAGATGGCGGAGGAGGAGGGATTCGAACCCTCGATACGCTTTCACGTATGCCGGTTTTCAAGACCGGTGCATTCAACCGCTCTGCCACTCCTCCGGGAATAGTGCGGGGCGACACTATAAACAGGGTCTGTGAGGGAATGCAAGAAAACTATGGATAAAATTTTCAGATTGTTGTAGGGTGGCAATATGAAGAAAATTCTGATTGCATGTGATAAGTTTAAGGGGTCATTAAGTGCATATGAAGTCAACGAGGCGGTGCGACGCGGAATGTCTCGCTCGATAGAGGGGGCGGAATTTGTGAATTGTATCATCGCAGATGGTGGTGAGGGCTTTGTGCAGGCATTAGTAGATGCTGCTGATGGTGAAATGTGCTGCACTGTGGTAGAGGATGCCTTAGGGCGCGCAGTAGAAGCCGAATGGGGGCTGATTCCAGACGGTGGAGGGAAGGCCGCAGTGATCGAGATGTCAGCCGCCTCTGGCTTATGGCGCATCGCAGAGGAGGAGCGTGACATTATGCGCGCCTCTACCTACGGCACAGGTCAGCTTATCCAGGCCGCGCGCTCGCACCCTGAGGTGCAGCGCATCTACATCGGGCTAGGAGGGAGCGCCACTAATGATGGCGGTGCAGGTATGGCACAGGCATTGGGTGCTAAGTTTTATGATGCGCAGGGGGCAGAGATCACAGCCCGCATGTGTCCCGCTTTACTCCCTACAGTGGCTCGGGTCGTGTTGCCAGAGCCTTCTGCACATGTGGTGACAGTAGCTTGTGATGTCGATAGTCCATTATGCGGCCCGCTCGGAGCCAGTGCCGTATTCGGCCCGCAGAAAGGAGCGACACCGGAACTCGTGGCAACGCTGGATACGATCTTAGGTGCATTCGCACAGCTATGCGCGCGCGAGGACCTCTCCACCGTCCCCGGAGCGGGTGCTGCTGGCGGAATGGGGTTCGGACTCATGACATTTGCCCAGGCGGAGCTCGTATCTGGGTTTGACCTCGTCGCCCAGGCGGTAGGGCTACAGGAGCAGATCGCCACTGCGGACCTGGTGGTCACAGGGGAGGGGAAGCTCGATTCCCAGAGCCTAGCAGGTAAGGGACCCATTGGTGTTGCCCAGCTCGCACAGGCCGCCGGTAAGCCCTGTCTGGCAGTAGCAGGAGGCATGGATGCCGATGTAGCATGGAGCGACTACTTCCAAGATTACGCCTCTCTCTCCCAGACAGGACTCCCTCTGTCCGAACTCATGACGAACGCTGAGACCTACCTCGTAGAAATCGCCACCCAGCTCGCTGGGCGAGTGTGATTTTACCAGTGATGCACCCGATAACGCGCTTCTTATGTGATCGTCCTGAATGAGGATGTGCGCTTTTTTGCTTCACGGGGCGGGGATGATGTGCCATCGGTTATAGGCGATTATGACACAACCTGACCCGAATACGCCCACCCTTGATTCATCCGCGGAGGAGCAAGGCATCTCTCTCTCTCTGACAGAGCGTTTGCAGAAACTCTTAATCATTGTGGGGGCAGTGCTGGTTGGCGGGGCATTGTTGACAGCAGGGATAGCCACCGTTACGACCTTTTCGCAGGAGGCGACTTGGGTCAGTGGACAGGGCGAGCTAATTTCGTATCCGGTGGAGGGTGAATATATTACCATCAAGGACGTAAAGACGCATTGGCAGCTCATTGATGGTAGGTTCTGCCCCGTGAGTGAGATCTCGATCGGGAAGGGGGCTAAGAGTGGCCGCCTCCGTCTAAACTATGTGAACGGGCAGGAAGAAAGTGCCGGTAAGACACAGGCGGTGGACTTTAGTGAAGGAAAGTTTGCCGACGGGAAGGTCTATATCTATCACGGCACCCGTGGGTTCGAGACCGAGGGCGAGCTACAGGGATACCTTACAGATCAGGTGGATACCTGGCACCTGCGCGTGCAGGAAGCTGCGCCGAATGCTAGCGAGGCGGTAGAGTTCTCTGACCTAGTGCGCATCCCCATCGCCCGTCAGCTGTAAGCACGCATCGCCTATCACCTCTCTGAACGTTTTATCTTAACCACCTCATACACTATGCAAGACGCAACCATCTCACAAACGCAGCCCCTCGTTCCTCGCGAAGGCTGGCATGTTCTTCACCTCTTCTATAACATTGATCACAGCCAGTGGCAGCTCCTCAGCCGCGAGGAACGCATCGATGCTAAGACCCAGCTTACGAGCCTGATCCAAGAAATAAACGAGGTCGAGGACGGGCAAGTGCTCTCCTATGCCGTGGCGAGCCCTAAGGCTGACATCGGGTTTATGATCCTTATGCCGGATCTGCAGGTGCTGACCGGGTTTGAGAAGCGTCTCACACTCTCCCTAGGCGTGGATGTCTTACAGCCGGTGTATTCCTACCTCTCGCAGACCGAGCGCTCAGAGTACACCACAACCTCAGAGCAATATGCCGAGGAAACTCTCATCGGGGAGAAAGGGCTAGACCGCGAGTCTGAGGAGTTTAAGACCGCGCTCCAGGAGTTTGATGAGCGTATGGAGCATTACCTGAACCATCGTCTCTACCCCGTGCTACCTAGCTGGCCAGCGATCTGCTTCTACCCAATGTCTAAGCGCCGCTCTGGCGAGGATAACTGGTATTCACTGGACTTTGAGACGCGTAAGAAGCTCATGGCGGGGCATGCTAAGACCGGGCGCACGTACTCCGGACGCATCCTGCAGCTGATCTCTGGTTCCACCGGGCTAGATGAGCATGAGTGGGGCGTCACTCTGCTCGCTAAGGATGTCATCGATATTAAGGCGATCGTCTATGAAATGCGCTTCGATGAAGTGTCCGCCAAATACGGCGAGTTCGGCGACTTCTACATCGGGATGCTCCTCCCACTCAACGAGATCTTTGAGCGCGTCTGCCTCGACTAATCCCTCAGAAAGCGATTATAACTCAAGGGAGTGACGGCGTCTCGCCGTCACCACCCTGAATCAGACTACACGACATTTTTTATCCGCAGATTTCGCAGATAGACGCAGATTACAAAAATTATAACTATTCAGGTGGGGGTAGCAGGATATTTCAACCGCGAAAGGCGCTAAATTCCGCTAAAAAAGAGAGGAACT
>CAYWAG010000261.1:0-3377 GCA_964455925.1 uncultured Verrucomicrobiales bacterium
CATTCAGTCTCCCTCGCTACACCTATCCGCTTCTCTCACCAACCTCACAATCACGTGGTTAAAAAATGCAATATAAAAGGGGAGTATTGATTATAATTATAATTTTCAAGGTAATGATTCCACGTTTGATCAAGAAAATCGCTAAATTACGCTAAAATGGACTGGGCTGATTACATGATCAAAGCGAGGTCTCTTGTAGCTTGCTTTAAGGAAGGCGGAGGAGCAACAGGGTGAGTGGGCGTTAATTCTGTGAATTCTTGCTCTGTGACTATTCTGGTTCACGCTAATATGCTCGCGTGGCACGTAATACGATGATGTACTCCCATGCAGGTTTGAGTTCCTCTCTTTTTTAGCGGAATTTAGCGTCTTTCGCGGTTTAAATGTCCTGCTACCCCCACCTGAATAGCCACCATAAATCGACCCTGCATTCACGAGCGAGACGCCTCTGCCTCTGCCTTTATCAGCGTAATGTCAGTTAGAACAGCTCCATCTGGTCAGGCTGGCTCTGTGGCTCCGTAGGGGGCGTGGGTTTCTTCCCCCTGGTGTGGGAGCGCTTACGGGAGCCGTGTTTACGAAGGACTTGCGCGCTGGCAGCTCGCCCGGTGGCGCTCTTGCGCACGGCGTAGATCTGGTCTTTCATCGCCTTTGTGCGGGACTTAAAGTCGACGACAGGAGGGGCATACCCCTTCAGGATCTGGGTCTCGTAGGCGAGGATTTGGTCGCTGGTGTAGGGACGCAGTTCGGGCAGCCAGGTTTTGACGAACCGGCAGTCGGGGTCTTGATCACTGAGCTGCTTAGTGGGGCTATAGACGCGAATGGTGTTGATGCCGACGATGCCGGCTTGCATCTGGAGCTGTGAGAGGTGGATGCCTGGCTCATAGTCCAGAAAGACCCGTGCCAAATGCGGGTGAATCACCCGCCAGTCTAGGTGGAGCCCATAACAGGCAAAGCTCACCAACATCGCCCGCATCCTAAAGTTCATGAACCCCGTGGCGTTCAGACAGCGCATACAGGCATCAATGATCGGGAACCCCGTGCGCCCCTGCTCCCAGGCGCGCAGTAAGGCGGGATCGTTCTCATAGTCAATGACCGCGTAGGCAGGATTCAGAGGGCGAAACTCCATCTCTGGGCTAGACTCCAGCCGCTGGATAAAGTGGCAGTGCCAATGCAGGCGCGACTCAAACCCACGCATACTGCGCAGCCACCGCTTGCGCTCGTCGTCCTCTAGTGCCACCTTTACGCAGGCGACGCGTTGCCGCAGGTGGGCGTAAACCGTCCGCAGGCTGAGCGTCCCCCAGGCTAAGTGTACGGACAGGCGTGACCCACAGGTAAAGGCACGGTTCGGCGATGAGATCCCACCCGAATACCACTTCCCGCGCTCAGTCAGAAACGACTGCAAATCCTCGTTCCCTTGCGTCTCAGACACCAACTGCAGACGCCCCCACTGAATCTCAGGATACTCCTCTAGCCGATAGAACTGCGAGAGCGCCGGGATCACACGCCCCGCACATAATGCCCGAAAGTAGGTAGGGAACCGCAGATCCGTAGGAACGGGCAGGGGAGCCTGCTCCCATAAGCGCGCCTTTATGAGTGCATTCCGCTCATCGCGGTTACGGAGGCGGCGCACCACCCCGTTTTGGTGGCACTCCGTCCACTCTACCCCATGCTGCTGGCACCACTGCTGCAGCTGTACATCACGCGCATACGTCCACCCGTTCCCCGTCTCCTCATGCGAGTAAATAGCGTCAAACTCCCACTCCTGCCGAATGTTACTGAGAATCGTAAGGAGGTTCCCGCGTGAGACCAGCACATCCCCGCCCCGCGCCCGACAGCGCTCGCGTAGATCATGTACCGCTTGCTGCCACGCCCACACATGGAGTGGTGAGGTATCCGCCTGCGCGATCAGCCCGCGCTCAAACACAAAGAGCGGCAGCACCTCCTCCGCCCCCGCTAATGCCGCCACGAGGGCACCATTATCCATGAGCCGAAAGTCGCGCTTAATCCACCAGATCACCCGCTTTACCGGCGCCGTTGTGCCCGCATTCCTCATCGCCTTACGTCCTAATCCGGTAGGAGGTAATCCTCCTCCTCAAACTCCGCCAGACGGTACTTCCGCTTGCGCCGCGTCTTCTGCTGTTCCTTAAAGACCTTCCCGTGCTTAGTGCTACGCCCAGATACCCGCTTTCGCCACAGCCGAAAGCTGGACCGCTTAAGCGCCCCGCGCATCACCCGGATCACATCTGCCTCACGTAGCCCCGTCCGCTTCTCGATCTGCTCAAAGGTCACCCGATCACTCCACGCCAGCCGGATCACCAAACTCTGAAATTCCTCATCCATCCTCCACCATACCCACGATCCATAACCGCGCAACTCGCTTAAGCATAAATGCAGATGTGATTTCGATCACCCAGAAAACCCGGTAGGGTTCTCTAGCCGACAGAACCGGTCGCCCAGTGCGCACCTCAGTCCCGCAGCTACGGGAGCGCACCCAGCGTTGTAACCCACCTGAACAGTTACGCCATTTTTTCCGTGGAATTACACAGAATTATGTGATCCCATCTGTCGGGTCGGCAGAAGCGAGAGAGGCCTTCGCGTATCTCAAAGATGACTTCGAGGACGCCATGCAAATCGCCACTGCGCAAGCAGGACGAGCGACATACATCATCACCAACGATAAGAAGTTTGCGACCAGCCCTATTCCCGTAACCACTGGGGTCTGTCCCTTGGCAACTATCGTCTCTCGGTAGATCTCGACTTCTTGACGGATACGCCCTTTACGCCGGCGGAGATTGAAGCGGAGCTCCATGCGCTCTATCCTGATGCCCGCACCACCTCGATAACAGAGCTTCCCCCCCCTCGGCCTAGCCCACGCTCAGAGGGCTGAGAAAAAGCGGAACGGGGACTGCAGTCCCCGCGATCACTGGGGAGATTCACGATTTTATGCCCAAGCCATCTGACGATAACACACTAGAACGCATGACGTCGGATTGACATCATGGCTCATAACCGAGGTCGTGAATTTCATACGTTGATAGAGGTGCTGGCATGACTCCACCCACTAAAGAGAACACCCCAGCAAGGTCACCAGCCCGGTAGGGCTCTTTTGCCAAAAGAGCCGACGGGGGAGAAGCGTACTACGTCACCGCAGCGAAAGCGGCTCCCGCTCCTCCGAACAAAACCACTCCATAATAACAGCGACAGACCTTGTTTGCTGCGCTCCATGGAACCTCACTAAAAGAGAGACGCCTATTCATCTGACGTGGATGGCGAGGCTTGGGATAAGGAAGAGTTTTCCGTGGATCGCGGGGACTGAAGTCCCCGTTCCGCTTTTGCCTGGTGGCGCAGCCATCCGGAGCGCGGAGGACTACCTCCGCCCG
>CAYWAG010000262.1:0-3374 GCA_964455925.1 uncultured Verrucomicrobiales bacterium
TATAACACGGCTGAAGTGAGGTGAACGGGGTCTTGACAATTCGTAGAGTAGTTCCAAGCTGGAGGTATGCTTAAATTTCAGCTTTTTGGGGTTCGGATCTTTGTTCAGCCGTTTTTCTTTCTTATCATGGCGATCTTTGGGGGCGGTATCGACCTCCTGGGGAACCCGAGCCAAGAGGGGCTTTACAAGATGCTCGTATTTATGGCGGCGGGGTTTCTGTCGATCCTAGTGCATGAGCTGGGCCATGGCCTGATGATGAAGCGTTATGGACGCCAGCCTGATATTATCTTACACGGCCTAGGGGGCGTGGCGATCAGCCAAGGGCGTGCGCTGTCACGGATGGAGAGCTTTCTGGTGACGATCATGGGACCTCTGGCGCAGATCGCTCTCGGTTGCATTGCCTTTGGGATCTTTGTTGCGGTGGGGCCTAGCGCCTTCCCTACAGTGCAGAGCTTACACTTCGTGGAGAGCTTATACTTCGTGAGCTTCTTCTGGGCGCTGATTAATCTGATCCCTATCTTCCCGCTAGATGGTGGGCAGATTTTGTCTATCGCGCTGGGTCCTAAACGCCAGCGGGCGGTGCATGTGACGAGTATCGTCATTGCGGGTCTCATGGTTGGTTATTTACTCGCTAATGGCATTGTCGCTATTTTTGGGCTCGTGATTTTGGCGATGCTTATTATGGATAATGTGAAGGCGCTTAAGGGCGTTCGCTAGGATTCTTTCTTTTCTATCTCCCCACTCTTTTTTAACTCTTTTATTCCCACATTACATTATGTCAGACCTTCTTGCCGATCTCTTTACGGTTCTCTCCTTTCAGTCCGTCTCTACAGATCCTGCCTACGCGCCAGAGGTGCGTAAGAACGCCGACTGGCTGCTGGCTAAGCTGGACTCTCTAGGCCTAAGTGCCGAGCTACATGAGACCGCAGGGCACCCTATCATTACTGCTAAAAATGCGCACGTAGAGGGACGTCCTACCGTCCTACTCTATGGGCATTATGATGTGCAGCCTGTTGATCCGCTGGAACTCTGGGAGACGCCTCCCTTTGAGCCTACGATCATTGGGGATAAGCTCTTTGCCCGTGGTGCTACCGATAATAAGGGGCAGCACATGGCCCACCTGAAGGCGGTGGAGCAACTCATCGCGGAGGACGGGGAGCTGCCGGTAAACCTTACGATCTTACTAGAAGGGGAGGAGGAAATCGGCTCTCCGAACTTAGTGCCGTTCCTAGAGGAGCATCGCGAGGCGCTGTCCTGTGATGTGATCCTGGTGTCAGACACGGGGATGGTAGCACCTGGAGTGGGCACGATGGGGTATGGCCTGCGGGGGATTTCCTGCTGCGAGGTACACTTATCCGGGCCTAAGGGCGACCAGCACAGTGGATGCATCGGCGGGGCGATCGCTAACCCCGCTACTGAGATCGCGCGTCTCGTGGCGACTCTGCATGACGCAGAGGGACGCGTGGCGATCGACGGCTTCTATGATGAGGTCGAGCCACTAGCGGACTGGGAGCGTGAAATGTGGACCGAGGTCGTGGGGATGGATGAGGCCTCTATGCTGGCTCTCACCGGTGCACCTGCGCTGCATGGCGAGGCTGGATACAGCTCTGCAGAGCGGCTGTGGGCCCGCCCTACGGCAGAGGTGAACGGGATCGGCGGTGGATACCAGGGCGAGGGGTCTAAGACAGTTCTCCCTGCGGAGGCATTCTGTAAGCTCTCCTTCCGTCTGGTTCCACACCAGGATCCAGATGTGATCTATGAGAAGGTGAAGGCGCACTTTGAGCAGCATACCCCAGAGCACATTACCCTAAAGGTCCAGAAAGGGCACGGAGGCACTCCATACCGCTCAAACCCACATGATACCTACGGTAAGGTGGCACAAGAGGCGCTCGCCGAGGTCTTTGGGCAGCCTCCCGTCCTGATCCGGGAGGGAGGGAGTATTCCGATCATCAGCGACTTTAAGACGATTATCGGTGCGGATACTCTCATGCTAGGGCTGGCATTACCAGATGCGAACTGCCATGCCCCCAACGAGAACTTCCGTGTGTCGAACTTTGAGAAAGGCGTCGAGCTAGGGAAGACCTTCTTCCGTAAGCTTGGTGCGCTCTAACCCTAGTCTCCCAGCTACTTCTGACGTGACTGTTACCCTGAAACATATTATCCAAGCCGCTTCCGGCCTACTGGTTCTAGCCGCGCTCATTACGGTGATCTTCTTCGCTAAGTTCGTGCGGCAGCAGCTGAGCGTGCTGCAGCAGAGCCCAGAGGAGCTATACACGGAGCTCGATGCAGCCACATCTGAGGGGAACGCGCTCGCCTCCCAGGCCATGCGGCAGGCGCGCCAGCTCATCGCGGATGGAGACTTCAGTAAGGGGCATGATAAGCTCCGCTTTCTCGTGAACTTCTATAGTGACGTGCCCTTTGCCGCAGAGGCTAAGGCGACCTTAGGAGGGCTAAACCTAGACCAACTCATGTCGGCGCAAAACCCTCGTAAGAAGCAGACATACACCGTCCAGCGCGGTGACTCGCTCGCACGGATTGCCAGTCAGCATGAGACCACGGTGGAGAACATTATGGCTCTTAATGGGCTGCTCTATGTGAACCGGATCCAGCCTGGGCAGGAGCTCGTGGTAATGGCATTAAACTTTCGCACCGTCATTAATGCCTCCGCCCGCACCCTTACCCTGTTTGATGGCCCGACCTTTATTAAGGAATACCCCTTACTAGATGTCATCTATGCCGGGAAAGAGCCGATGATCACCACCGAGGTAGAGCGTATGATGGCATACGATGGCGCATCCATGATTGCGCGTGTCTCTAGCCAATACCGCCAACATAAGAAGCTCATCCTGCTGAAGGCGGGCACACTCCAAGTGCGCCCCGTCAAGCACCCCGATGAGGATGACCCAGGCCGTGGATTCTTCCTATCCGCAGAGGATATGGAGGAGTATAACCTCCTCGTCAGAAGCGGCTCTGTGGTAGAGATTTACCTGTAAAGCAGGCTACGATTTTATCTCATAGATTATGTGGAGAGCGGTCATTCAGACCGTCCCCGTCAGGGAGACATTCAGTCTCCCTCGCTACAACAATAAGCTTCTCTCATCAATAACGCCACTTCATCCGTCATTTTCTGTGTAATGAGGCATCCTTGCCTGATAGTGCTGTGTCCACACTGCACCCAACCCCTCACAAACTCGAGAGGCGAGGACGCCTCATAAACCTAAAATCCGCAGTTAGGAAAACCACAGAGGCACGTAGACACAGAGGGTTTTATTTGTTTTGATCGAATGATCTCATAAATTTAATGAGTAAGGGTCAGGCATAATGAGTAAGGGTCAGGCATGGAATCGTGAATTTTTGGTACTGCTTGTTGGTTG
>CAYWAG010000263.1:0-3358 GCA_964455925.1 uncultured Verrucomicrobiales bacterium
ACCAAGAGGTAGAGATTCCTGTGACTGAGTCCGGAGCGTATCTGGTAACCGTGCTCCTCGGGAACGGACGGTATGTGGAGACGGTTATTCGGATCGATGCCCTTACGATTACCTGCCAAACTGTGGCCAAGGGACATCTCTATTCCGTGGTCGATGCCGTTACGGGTGCACCCGTACCTGAGGCGGAGGTGCGACTCTTTGGCTATGATCAGGTGCATCTCAAGGACCCGCAGAACGGGCGGCGGTTCAATGTACTGACTCATGAATTGACGAGAAAGACTGACGCCAAGGGGCAGCTCCTCCTTACAGAGGGACAATCACAGAAGAGGGACTACCGTTATTTCGTGCGAGCAGTCAGCAACGGGAAACAGGCTTATCTTGGGTTCGATTACTACAGATGGAATACGCACTCTAGAGAGGACGGCCAGCGGGCGCATACCTTTGGAATTACAGATCGCCCGGTATATCGCCCAGAGCAAAAGGTACACGGTAAGCTCTGGCTCCGTAGAGCAGATTACGCCTCAGATGATGCCTCAATCTATGCAAACCGCAAGGTAAGGATCACGATCGAGAATCCTAAGGGAGAGAAGGTCGCTACGATCAAAGCGCAAACAGATGCTTACGGCGGCGTAGACTATGAGTATGACCTTCCTGAGGATGCGATGCTGGGACGTTACGAGGTTAAGCTTGAGAGTGGGAATTGGGGCGGGCATTACTTCCGCGTCGAGGAGTATAAGAAGCCGGAGTTTGAGGTTAAGGTAGAGGCTCCGCGCGAGCCGGTGAAGCTCGGTGAGGCGTTCGAGGCCTCAGTGGTTGCTACGTACTACCACGGAGCACCGGTAACGAATGCGACCGTGAAGGTGAAAGTGCAACGCTATGAGCACACTACGCGCTGGTTCCCAGTGGGGCGTTGGGATTGGCTGTATGGGAAAGGGTATGGGTGGTTTGATTCCGTGCGGTTGTATTATCCTGGATATGAGCGGTGGGGGTGCGCTGGTCCGGTTCCGTTCTGGTATGGTCGCCACTCTGCTCCACCAGAGCTCGTGATGGAGCAGGAGCTAGAGCTGACCGAAGACGGAACGGCCAAGGTTGCCATCGATACGGCTCTGGCAAAAGCCCTCTATGGGGAGCAAAGCCAACGGTATGAGATTTCGGTCGAAGTCACAGATGCCTCCCGCCGCACAATCCACGGATCGGGACAAGTGCTGGTGGCGGCGCAGCCCTTTCAGGTGACCTGCTGGCTGAGCCAAGGACATGGGCTGGTCGGAGATGATATTACCGCGTATGTCTCCTCTAAGACGCTCGATAACCAGCCCGTACAGGCGAAGGGCGAAATGACGATTTACCAAGTTTCGCTCGATGACGCGGGGGAGATCGTGGAGCAGAAACTGGCGGCTTATGCCATCGAGACGAATGACCAAGGGCGCGCCCAGCAGGAATTACGTGCGGAGGAGCCAGGACAGTTTCGGGTCTCTACTACCCTGACCGACGGACAAGGAAATACGATCGAAGGGGCAACCTTTATCACGATCCGTGGCGGCCAGAACGTAGCCGAAACCCCAGCCTATAATAACCTCGAACTTACCCTAGATCGTAAAACCTACGCTCCAGGCGAGACGGCCAAGCTCCTCATCAAAACCAGACGCCCAGACAGCTACGTCACCCTCGTCCTCAGAGGAGGTCAGAGTTTCCAGCTCGTCAAGGTCGAGGGGCACACCGCCGAAGTGCAGATCCCCATCACTCAGCAAGATATGCCGAACTCCTTCGTGCAGGGCTATACCGTCTCTGGCGCCAGGATCTATAGCGAGACCACAGAGATCATCGTACCACCAGAGAAACGCGTGCTCAATGTCGAGATCGTGGCCGATCAGGAGCGGTATAAGCCCCGTGAGGCTGGCGAACTCACCATCAAAGTCACCGATGAGAAGGGTGAACCCGTGATCGGGGCACTGGCCCTCACCGTGTATGATAAGGCGCTAGACTACATCTCTGGCGGAAATAATGTCGCAAACATTAAGGGAGCCTTCTGGAGCTGGCGACGTCGCTTTGATAACAGACTCTCCCATTCCGCAGAACATCGCTCGCGGGCCATCTGGAGTAATTGGGACAGCCGCATGTACTCGCTTACAGGACGAAGGTTCGCTATATACCCCATGCGGTCAATGGGTCTTGGCGGGCACTTCATTTATGATGGATCATTAGGTGCTAGGGAGCGGACGGTACTCCTTCGGGAGAAGAGATCTGATCCCTTTGCGCGCTCTACTCCGACACCGCCCGCAGCCTCCTCAACTGTTGCGAATGTGCTTACGACCGCCGCCCCTGACTTTGGTAGTTCGGATGACTTCGGCATGGGGTTCGGCTTTGAGGAGGAGGCTTCTCACCAAACCTCTGCCCCCACCGTCATGATCCGCTCGAACTTCGCTGACCTCGTTAAGTGGCAAGGTCACATCGAGACCGATGCGCAGGGCATGGCGACCATCCCCGTGGAGTTCCCCGATAACCTCACCACCTGGAAGGTCAAGACCTGGGCCATGACGCACGGCACGCGCGTGGGCGAAGGGGAAACCGAGGTCATCACCTCCAATGACCTCATCATTCGCCTGCAGGCTCCCCGCTTCTTCGTCGAAAAGGACGAGGTCACCCTCTCTGCCATCGTGCACAATTACGGAGCCGAGCCAACCACGGCGGAGGTGAGTCTCGAACTATGGGGCAGAGAGCTAAAAAGCACCTCCCCAGAAACCCAGACTGTCGAGTTAGCTGCCGAGAATGGCGAAGCACGGGTGGACTGGAGTGTGCAGGCTCAGCACGGAGGAACCTTACTCATTCAGATGTCCGCCACCACCCCGACCGGTAGTGATGCCATGGCAGAACTCTACCCTGTGTATGTCCACGGCATCGAGAAGCAGTTCGCGTGGAGCAACAGCATCCTCCCCGGTGAGGAGAGCACGCAGGTCACCTTTACCGTGCCCGCCCAGCGTAAGCCGGAGCAATCAAAGGTCGAGGTGCGTTACTCCCCTACCATCGCTGGCAGTATTATCTCGGCCCTCCCTTACCTCGCCGAATACCCGCATGGCTGCACAGAGCAAACGCTGAACCGCTTTGTCCCTACCGTGATTTGCCAACAGCTCTTGCAGGATCTCCAGATCGACCTCGAAGACGTCCGTAATCAATTCGCCAACCTGAACCCGCAGGAACTCGGTGATAATCAGGAACGCCTCGCTCAGTGGAAACGCTTCGAACGTAACCCCATCTATAATGAGACGAGGTTACAGACTATGGTCACCGCCGGCATCGACCGCCTCACTCAAATGCAAAACAGTGACGGAGGCTGGGGCTGGTTCTCGGGCTACGGAGAGCG
>CAYWAG010000264.1:0-3354 GCA_964455925.1 uncultured Verrucomicrobiales bacterium
GCTCTGGAGCGGTCGCGGTCGGGTAATGGGGGGCATGTTTGGGTCTTTTTTACCGAGGCTATTCCGGCGTATTTGGCACGATCTCTGGGGAGTGTGATCCTGACTCGGGCGACGGCGCAGAGACCACAGGTGAAGTTACAGTCGTATGATCGGTTCTTCCCAAACCAAGATACCTTGCCGAAGGGTGGGTTTGGGAATCTGATCGCACTACCACTGCAGGGGGAGCCTCGGGCGGAGGGGAATAGTGTCTTTGTCGATGAGCACCTGCAGCCGCATGGGGATCAATGGGCGTTTCTCTCCTCGCTGCGTAGGATGACGCCTAGTGAGGTGGAGCGGATCGTGGCGACGGCGCGGAGGAGGGGCGAGCTGGTCGGGGTGCAGCGGGTCGCGTCTGAGGAGCAGGAGGAGTGGAAGCCAAAGGTCACCGCAGTCAGTGCGAACCCTAATAAGACGCCAACGACTCCTACCGATAAGCTCACGCTTACCCTGTCGAACCAACTGAGCTTACCGAAGGCCGCGCTTCCTGCGGAGGTGCAAGATGCGTTGATTCGCCTCGCGGCCTTTCAGAACCCAGAGTTCTATAAGGCGCAGTCCATGCGCCTGCCGACGTATGATAAGCCCCGCATCATTTCATGTGCAGAGGAGGATGCCGAGCAGCTGTTCCTTCCGCGTGGTTGCCTTACGGAGGTGAAGCAGGTGCTAGCGCAGGCGAAGCTTCGCTATCGGGTCTCTGATCAGCGCTACGCGGGGGAGCCGGTGCAGTTGCGCTTTCAGGGTCAGCTCCGGGACGGGCAACAGGTGGCGGCTAGTAAGCTGTTGCCACATGACATCGGGGTGCTCTCTGCGACAACGGCCTTTGGGAAGACGGTGCTGGCGGCGTATATGATCGCGGAGCGGGGCGTGAATACGCTGATTCTGGTGCATCGTAAGCAGCTGATGGATCAATGGGTGGTGCGGTTGTCGGAGTTTCTGGATCTGCCCGAGGGCGAGATCGGAAGGCTCGGAGGAGGGAGACGCAAGCTGAAGGGGAAGGTGGATATTGCCCTCATGCAGAGTATGGTGCGCAAGGGCGAGGTGCGGAGCGAGGTGGAGAACTACGGGCAGTTGATCATTGATGAGTGCCACCATATTTCGGCCTTTAGCTTTGAGCAGGTAGCACGGCGGGCGAAGGCGAAATACGTTCTGGGCCTCTCCGCCACCGTGGCGCGCAAAGACGGGCACCATCCGATCATTTTTATGCAATGCGGGCCGGTGCGGCATGCCGTCAGTGCTAAGAGCGAGGCTCTCAAGCGGGAGTTCCGCCACGAGGTCATCGTGCGTCCGACGGGATTCCGCACCATCGTGGAGGATGAGAGTGATGCCCGTGTGGCCTACCAGCAGCTCTGCGAGGCGCTGTATAAGGATGAGGCACGCAACCGAGCGATCGTCCAAGAGGTCGTCACGGCCCTCAATGCCGGCCGATCCCCGCTCATCCTCACGGAGAGAACGGAGCACATAGATCTCCTCTATCAGCTTCTACAGGGCCAAGTGGAGAACATCATCATCCTGAAAGGGGGAATGGGGGCCAAGAAGATGAAGCAGGAGCTGGCACGATTAGAGGATGAGGAGAACGCCCCCAACGCCCCACCTGCTCAGCAGACCTCTCGGGTGGTGCTCGCTACGGGGAAGTTTGTAGGCGAAGGGTTTGATGATCCGCGCCTCGACACGCTGTTCCTCACCATGCCGGTATCGTGGAAGGGCACGGTGGCGCAGTATGCCGGACGTCTCCACCGAAACTATGCCGGTAAGGAGGTGGTGCAGGTTTATGACTACGCGGACTTAAACGTGCCGATGTTGTCCCGCATGTTTGATAAGCGCTGCCAGGGTTACGAGGAGGTCGGTTATACCATACTCATTCCCGCTCACGCCCTCCCAGGATGGCCGGTGGAAGTCGCCCTCCCCGTAGATCCGCAGTGGAAGAGCGACTACTCGGCCAGCATACAGAGATTGATCCGAGATGGCGTCACGGTGCCGCTGGCGAGACTCTTTCTGCATGTCACGGAGTCCATCACGGGGTAACAAGGAGCCGCCAGAGCACGATCCAGCAGCGAGGCCTTTCTCTACCAGCGCCTCCAGTCCCTAGAGCAAACACAGGACGCCTTCCAGCTCAACCAGCTCCTCCCCATCGCCTTTAACCAGCAGAGCCAAATGGAAGTAGACTTCCTCTGCGCAGACCGAAAGCTCGTCATCGAGCTAGATGGCGACCAGCACCTCAACGATAAAGACGCCTACCGCCGAGATCGCCGAAAGGACGTCCTCCTCCAAGAGCACGGATACTTCATCCTCCGCTTCCTCACCACGGACCTAGCCGAGCGGCTTGATGAGGTGCTGGATGCCATTGTTCGCGCGTTGGAGAGGAGGGGTGCAGATGATTTGAGACACTAGTGAGTTATGCGGTGACCCTAAGAAGGCGGGATATGAAGCTTGGCTTGGAACGGCTTCTTCTGTTCCGGCACCTTAGTGATTCTGCCATCGATGACGCCATCGCGAGCATCGATTTCTCCGATCTTTTGGGCGAGTTGCTTACGTGAGAGTAGTCCTTGCTCCTCGATGCATTCTAGGAGCGACTCAACTAAAATTGTCATTTGGCCAAGTTCGTTTTCGAGCTCTTCGATGCGTCTCTGTGTAGTCGCGGCAGAGGCCTGGGCGCGGGCGTTAGCGATGCGGTTGTGCGTATTGCTACGAGCCTGAGAGTCCGCTAAGCGCCTCAAGTGTGCAGCCTGTGCTTCCTCAGGGAAGAAAAAGTCAAATAAACTCATCTTTCACAGATTAGAGTGTTCATATTGGGTAAGCAAGGGAGAAAGCTCCGTCTTGTTCAGCGGCTGTATTTCGGCATCCTAATCTAGGGTGCCGGTCGGCGCATGTGATTACGCATCGCTACACGCGTCCTGTTAGAATCAAACCTAAAACGAAAAATAGAATTGCTCAGAGAGCTTCATCACCTTAGCTTTTTCATGCTATGTCTCTTATCTCCACCAGAAAAACCCTAACCGGTAAGGCCACTAATCTGCGGGAACTCCGCATTCGTTGCCGGATGAGTGCGCTGAAGGAGGAGGAGCTGGAGGAATACTTTGTCGATACGAAGGCGGGACGCAATCCGAACGCCAGTATCCGCACCAGCCTGAAGCTGATTCTGGAGGATGCCAAGGATTACGGAGACTACGCCCGCGTGTTGGTCTATGGGCATGGAGGGTGTGGAAAGTCCACCGAGCTCGTTCAGCTCTCGCAGGATCTGGCAGAGGAGTTTTTCATCGTTCGCTTCTCGATCGATGAATCTGGAGATGCCTATAAGATCACCCCAGAGGAAATCCTCCT
>CAYWAG010000265.1:0-3345 GCA_964455925.1 uncultured Verrucomicrobiales bacterium
AGCAAAGCAGGAGGAGCTAATGTGATTACTTTGGGGTGCGATTTTATGTAATGGATTATGTGGAGAGCGGTCATTCCTGCCACCAGATAAAATCACACCCATTACTTTGACATTTCACGGCTGTGCCTTCATATCTCTGATCGCTATGAATAAATTGATTCGTCTCTCCGCCCTCGCCCTGCCCTGTCTAATCTTCGCATCCTGTGCGACCTCGCCGATCTCTGTCGGGGCGAATGGGGCGACCCAGGTGGACCTGAGCCCAAAGCCACAAAGCTCCTCCCTGATCCAAAAAGGAGTCCAGACCTTTGAGGCATATAAGAAGAGTAAGAAGCAAGTCTCCAACGCACAAGTCACTCGTGTAGGGAACCGCCTGAAGCGCGTCGTCCCTCTCCAGGGCGCGCAATGGGAGTTTGCGACCTTTGAGAACGCGACGCCTAATGCCTTTGCGCTACCGGGTGGGAAGATCGGGGTACATACAGGAATCCTCCCGATCGCACAGAGTGATGCGGGGCTCGCCACGATCCTGGCGCATGAGATCGCACACGTCTCGCTGAACCACCACCAACAGCGCGCTAATACCAGTGCGCTGACACAAATCGGTGGCAGCATCCTAAACGCCGCGCTGGGTGGTGGATATGAACAAATCCTAGCAACCGGAAGCCAGCTCGCCATTAACCTCCCGAACAGTCGTAAGAACGAAGTAGCGGCAGATCAGGTAGGGATGATCTATATGGCAAAGGCGGGGTATGATCCTCGCGAGGCGATCCGGTTCTGGGAGCGCTTCTCTGCCTATAAGCAAAAGAGCGGGAACTCCTCTAGCTCAGACTTCTTTAGCACGCACCCACACGACAGCACCCGTGTCAAAAGGCTGAAGGAAGTCCTCCCCCTCGCCCTCCAAGAGTATAACCGCTAACATGGATAGCGGGTCTGGGGCGCACATAAATGGGCTACGAACTCCTCTCCTGGCAGGGGCAGAGGCTCGCCATTAATACTCGCCACAGGGAGCGTGCCGATGAGACTGTTCGTCACCACAGCATGCTCCCAGGTCTGCCAGTCCTGATCACACTGCACGTCACAGCCTCCGTGGCTCTCCCCCAGCCGCGCGAGCACGACTCCCCGCTGGATACCGGGTAATCCGTATGTCTGGAGGTCAGGGGTCGCCCATTGCCCGCCTCGGGCGAAGAAGACGTTACAGGTCGCGCCCTCGATGATGTCTCCCTGCGCATTTCGCATCAGCGTATCGGTAGCACCCTGCGACAGCGCGTATTGGCGCGCTAGAATATAGCTCGCATAGCTCGTGGACTTATGTTGTGCCAGCGGGCATCCGAACGCTGCCGCAGCTGCGGTCACCAGATGCACGGGTGTTACCGGCCTGACGTATGGGTCTATTGTGATGGATAAGGAGCTCTGGATGAGCGGCTCCTGATAATGGAGATCTCTCGCGGAGAGAGAGAGCCGGACGCGCCCCTCGGTAATGGCATTCCGTTGCGCTAGCTCCGCCACGACCGTTGCCACCGCTGAATCCTGTGTGAGCAATGGGGGGGGGATCAGGCGGTAATGTGCGGCGGAGTTCAGCAAGCGCGCACGGTGGGCTGGTAGCTCATAGAGCATACCGTCATGATAATAGAGAGTCTCAAACACGCCGTATCCATGCGCGATCGCGCCAGCGGAGTGAGAGACCACCGCCTCCTCTGTGCGGACATACTCCCCATTCATCCAGCTCCAATAATGTCTTGCTATCACAGCTGAATTCTTACAAGAATAGAAGAATACGCAATGGAAAACCATTGCTTAACGATCCTAGTATCATGAAAATTTACCCTTCCATTCTCTGCGCCGTAGCTCTGGCGGGCATGGTCTCATGCACGCGCGATTATGAGCAAGCGCAGCTCCGCCAAGAATACAACGAGGAAAGCCCAAAGGCCGAGGCACTCTACCAAAAAGCGCTCGCTGAGGAGCAAGATGGCGACACAAAGAACGCCGCCAAGCTCTTTGACGAACTCGCCTACCGTTACCCTGCCTTTAAGCCCTCTGAGGCATCCAGCTTTAAGGCTGGTCAATATTGGGAGAAGCTCGCTAACCCGCGCAACGCCTTTGACTCCTACCAACAATACATCTCCACCTACCGCAACGGCCGCCACTATAAGGCGGCGCTAGACCGCCAAGCGGCGATCGCCTTTATGGCTGCCCGGGGGGAGCTAAAGGACTCCTTCCTCGGTCTTAAGACAGATCCAGAGTACTCCGAGGTCGTCTCCTTCCTCTCTAAGGTCCGTGATAATGCCCCTGCATCTGACCTCGGAGCACGCAGTCAGTTCGCGCTTGGCACCTACGCCGAGGGTAAGGAGAAGCTCGACCACGCCGCCAAGGCGTACTTCCAGCTCGTCGATACCTACCCATCACACCCTCTCGCACCAGAGGCTAACCTCCGTGCCGCTAAGGTTCTCGCGGGGTTCGCGGATAGCGGCAACCAAAACAGCAGTAACCTCCAGCTCGCTAAGAGCACTCTGAACGACCTCATCCAGCAGTACCCTAGCTCGACCCAAGCCAAGGAAGCGCGACAGCTCCTCTCTAATGTCGATGGGCTAGACGTGCAGCGCACCTTTAAGATCGCAGAGTTCTATGAGCGTAAGAACGCGATTGCCTCCGCACGGTATTATTACGAGGAAGTGGTCGAGAAAGCCGTTTCTGGCTCCGATTACCACACCCGTGCGCAGCAAAAGCTCTCCGCCCTCTCTGGTCAGTAAGCTCCCGTCCCGATGATGCGCTCCCTGCCAGTGATAATGCCCGCTACCTGCCTGCCCCGTACCACTCCCACGGCTCTGCTCTGGTTAGTCGTAGGGGTCTGTGCGCTCGCAGGGATGGGCTGCGGTTACCGCCTGGGGGTGCCTAAGCCACCAGCCATGGCGCAGATCGACCGCATCTTTATCGCTATCCCTCAGAACCATACCCAATACCCTGCGCTAGAAGCAAAGCTCGCAAACCACCTCACAGACGCTCTGATCCAAGAAGCCACCTACCAGCCAAGCGCTTCCGCTACCGCACACGCTATCCTTAATACGGAGATCAGCTCCGTAGACTACCAGCGCACACGCGCATCCATAACCGACGGCATCCGCCCAGAAGAGCTAGAAATGACCGTCACCGTACAATGGACAGTTATCGACAGCCAATCCGGGCGCGTGCTCATGAAGGGGAAGACCTGCAACGACACCCGCTTCTTCCTCTCCAACGTCCGACTCAGCACCGCACGTGATAATGCCTTCCCAGATGCTCTCGGGCGTGTCTCCCGTAGTCTCGTAGCAGAACTCTCTAACTTTTACTGATTCTCGCCCACCAGAATATGGC
>CAYWAG010000266.1:0-3326 GCA_964455925.1 uncultured Verrucomicrobiales bacterium
GCTGGTGCTGCGCGCTCCGGATTCGCTGCGCTCACATCTTGGTGGCGTAGCCATCTGGAGCGCAGAGCCCTAGCTCTGCCCGAGTAGGGTGAAGGAGCGAGCCCTCATGAAGGGGAGTTGATTTACTCTTGAATGGGGCTGGATGCTGGGCCGACTCCGCTGAAGCTGGCATTGGCATCTGTGGTGAGGAGGAAGCGGTCGATTTTTATCCCGTCTTCTCTTCTAGCGAGCGTGAGGGTATATGTGCCGGGAGCTGTGATGACGATCGGTTCGCTCTCGTCATTATCCCAGACCCAGGCTGTAGAGACGCCTGTGTTATCTACCCCGATCTCTGTGCCATTGGTGCCGAAGAAGAAGGAGTCTCCACTGGTCGTCGCTGCCTGAAAGCGGGCATGTAAGTAATATGTCCCTGGGGTGCTAAAGGAAATGTCATAGCTCACACTGGCGCCCGTAGTCCATGTAGCAGTGTTAGCGCCTAGCTCGGGGCTCTCAATATACGATCCACTGGCTCCTGCTAGGGTCGTGGATGTTATCCAGGCTGAAGCATCTGATCGAGCTGCTTGTGCTGAGAACCCTTCGGCCTCGATCACCACGGTTCCATTACTTTCGAGGTAAAGGCCTCCGGTTGATCCCGATGGTGGATTGCTCGCCTCTGCCATCCGCGCGACCCGTACAAAGTTTGTTCGCGCTTGCGTCAGGGTTCCGGCAGTGCGCAGGGTAGCTAGATCGAGGGTGTATGAGAGCTCCCCATCACTGAGGACAGAGAGATTACTATCGACCTCGGTCCAGCTCTCTAGATCAGAGCTTACATACACGGTGTAGACTTCTCCTGTGAGGGCGGGAAAGCTGAGCTCGGCTTCCCCCGAGGTGGCATCCAGCTGCGTGCATCTGAGCCGGGGTCTATTGTGAGGTAGGGAAAAGTCATGCCCGACCTGATCTGGAGTCACCCAGTCTGAGAAGGGAGGAGTGAGGTTCATATTGTTGGAGATAGAGTAGCCATTACCTAGCCGACTGAGATCGCCATACTCGCCCCCTGCACTGTAAGCTAAGTTACCGCTAACGGAGCTAAAGGTCGCATCTGCCTCAATGATGTAGAGCGGATCGTCGGTTGCGCTATGGTAGAAGCGGTTGTTCGTTAGGGTCGTATTGATCGGGGGCTGGTCATACCCCTCGCGCCCAGAGTCGATGCCAATGTGGAGAGGCGCGGCGCAATCTATGACTACATTCCCCTCGATGATCGTGTTTTCCACTCCCTCGTATTGGTTAGAGGTATCCCCATAGGCTCCGTCCATGATCGCGATGGCGGCATGATATCGGGTACCGTTCACGTTTTGGATCAAATTGTTTCGCACGATATGCCCGGTTCCAATAATGCGCACGCCAGATTCATAAGCGGCTCCTGTGCCCTTAAACCAGTTTTCCTCTACTACGCAATTCCGCCCATGCCGTAGGGTGAGCTGTCCATCACAGTCATCGAAGACATTGCGCCGATAGACGTTGCCGCGTGACTTGTTAGAGATCACCTCTGGCTCTGCCGAGCTGCTGGTAGAGATGGCTTGGTAAAAGTAATTCTCCTCGATCACACAGTTCATCTCATAGCTCTGGCGCGAGCTATCAGCGATACGGATCGTCTCATACCCATTGCTGCCGATGTTTGTGCGTGTGCCAAAGTAGTTTCGCCGAATCTTGTGGTTTCGCGGCGTCGTCATCGTGGCATCTCCCTCGGTGGGCTTGATGAAAATGGTGGAGTTTAGCGAATTCTTCCCCTCTAGAGTGCAGTATTCTACGGTATGGTTATAGCCCTCGATGAAGATCCAGTTCGTGTCTGAGACTCCGCTGTTAAAGTTCCGCATCAGGCAGTTCCGTAAGGTGATAGAGGAGGAGTCTTGCTCAAACTTGACCAGCCCTTCTTTCTGCGCGGGGCCGCCGCCATTATCAAAGCTTAATCCAGTGACGATCCCGTGCTGCCCCTCCAGAATTAACTGGGTGGCACCTGTAAACTTCACGCCACCCGGAGTTTGCGCCCGCAGCGTCACGGGCTCGCTGGCACTCCCTGCAAACGTCACCGCTACCTGCACGGCATCATATGTCCCATCCTGAACCACGACCTCATCCCCTGCGCCTAGAGTCGGTAGGGCGCCCCATTCCGCCTCCGTCGTTACCAGATACTCTGCAGCACCTAATGGTAGTAAACTCCCAACGAGGATCAGGATCGTATTGCTCCAATTAGTTTTCATATATGTTATTTATACGTATGTAATGGTATTATGTTTAATAGTTATGTAGGACTCTTTTAGGAGTCTCGTGACCCTTGTGGTTCTCGTGGGCCTTCGATGGCGCGTAGTTGGACACGGAGTGCCCCGTCTGAGATGGCGATCTCTATGGTGAGGAGCACGAGCGAGCCGATCATCATGATGAGCGCGGTAATGAGGGCGTAGGCGGCGTATGTCACGGCACAGGCGCTGCTGGCGGTAATGCGGATGAGCATCCCAATGACGGAGCAGAGGAGTGAGAGCGCCCCGAGCAGCTGCATCCATCGGATGAGGCGGAGACGCCGGCGGAGGTTAGCGATCTGGAGGACGAGGCTGGCTTCGTGCTGTCCCATCCAGTCCGTGTAGAGGGTGCGAATGAGCGACGACAGGTGGAGGAACCGGTTCGTATATGCCAGAAAGAGGAGGCTGACAGCAGGGAAGAGCAGGGCGTATGTGGAGACGGGCAGATCCATGGTGGACGACAGGGCGTGTAGAGTTCCAGGGGGAGATGTGCTTACGATGTGAAGCGCGCCCACCAGGCGGGTTTACCCTCGCTGTTGCGGTCGCTGACGCGGGAGTTTAGCGTAAAGAAGTCGTAGATCACCCCGATGCCTAAGAGTCCGGCAGTGCAGAGGTAGAGGATGCCTGTGCCCCACTTTCCGAGGTAGAAGCGGTGGAGTCCTGCGATGCCAGAGTAGGTGTTTAGCAGCCAGGCGGCGGAGTAGTTATACGGGCCGGACACGAACCGTTGGTCCGCCTTACGCGCGATGCGAGGGAGGAGAAAGATGTCGATAATCCACCCGACCCCAAAGACCCCGCCGGTGCACAGCCAGATGATACCTGTGATGTTCTTACCATAGTAGAACCGGTGCGCGCCGGTGAACCCTAGGATGAGGAGGAGGTACCCGATGAGGGTGCTGTGGGTGGCGGTTCCAGTGATCGACATAGTGGGGCGAGGATAGCAGGGAGGGTGGAGGAGGGGAAAGAAGTTTTTTTTTGGGGTGGCGTATCGAGTGGGGCAGGGGTAAGAAGGCTGGCGTATGGCACAGATATCGGCAGTACTAGGTAGTGATG
>CAYWAG010000267.1:0-3321 GCA_964455925.1 uncultured Verrucomicrobiales bacterium
CTGCTTCATTGTCTCTTTCTATCTTTGTTGCCCCCTAGTCAAGAAGGGCGAATATTTATTGGGATACTGCATAGGGGTCATGTTTTCCCCAGACTAGACCATAGCCAAGTCCAAATGACAAGTGGCATTCCCATCAAAGTGCTCTTTTTTACAAATAATCGATCAATTTATTCGCGTATTCCATTTTGAGGATGTGATCATGACATCGATATGTCACTGTCAGCAGGCTGAGCAGTGTCTATCTTCGTGGGGGCTGTCCCTTTAATTCAACTCAAGCTCAATAATCTCTGACAGAGGAATAGCCCCCAGCGAAGCAAAGTGTGGAGTCATGGAGAGGAATTTATTCGTAATTTGGTATTAGTGTAAAGCACAGGGAGTGCCAGCAGGGAAGCTGGTGCTCCTGGACCTTGGTTACAGAGCAGTGTCGATTACGGCTTAAAAAGCCGTGCTCCTTAATACGGCTTATGCCTCTGCGCGGTCGGCTGGTGCCATTGGTTCGCGCTTAGCGATGCCGCGTAGGAGGTGACCAAAGATGTCGGCACCGGTGAGGATGCGCTTATCTTCTGCCGTCCAATAGAGGACGACGTCTTGGTCCACGACATTATCGAGCAGGTCATCTGCCTCTACCACGAAGCTGCCGAGAACGGTGTCGAGGGTGGCGTTCTGATCTGATGTCACGATCGGACGGTAACAGAAGCGGTAGATGTCTACGTCGTTCCCATGGATAGCGTAGCGTGCGAGGAACTCCGTGGTATCCAGAACGACGAGAGGGGTATCGGTGTCATCTACGATCACGCGGTGCATCGAGGGCTTAGTCTCTAGCGAGTGGATAAATGCCATTCCGTCCTCGGTGTCAAGGGCGGGGAAGTCTGGGACATCAAGCTTGGTGGGGTATTGCAGGATGGTGCTCTCGAGGATGGGGCTGCCTTCGAGGGCGATCTTGCGGTCATCTAGCGCCAGAAAGTTGAGCGCTCCTTGTCCCTCGTTAGCGGAGATTTCGCTTTCCTCTTCCTTAATATGCTTCTCTAGGATGATCTCGATGTCGCGCTCGCGGAAGAAGGAGGGACCTTCTGGCCCGATCCAGCCGTCCAGAATCATCGCGCAGGGCTTAGCCAGCGGGAAGAGGAGG
This sequence comes from uncultured Verrucomicrobiales bacterium, assembly GCA_964455925.1. GTDB lineage: Bacteria > Verrucomicrobiota > Verrucomicrobiia > Verrucomicrobiales > Akkermansiaceae > WTJZ01. The sequence goes on from CAYWAG010000267.1 coordinate 1,130, forward strand.
ACGCGGTAGAACTTAACGATAGGGATGAGCTTAGCACCAACACGGAGCGCGTTGCGTGAGAAGTATGCCTGCGGTATAATCTCGCCAAAGAAAGTGATAAAGAAGGTGGAGAGGAAGAAGCCCATCCAGCCCGCCAACACACTGTCCGTAAGGAGGGTGAGGAGGACGTTGATCGAGACGTTCCCCCAGAGAATGGTACAGAGCAGGAGGTTTGAGTCACGGCGGAGCTTGAGGATCTTCTCTGCTTCCGTGTTCCCCTTCTCTGTCTCTGCCTCCAGGCGGAGGCGGCCGAGGGAAAAGAGGGCGAGGTTCAGTCCGGAGAACATCGCGGACTGAGAAAGACAGACCACAATGGCTGCCCAAGTTAATATATCGTAGGTTTGCATAATAGGTGCATAGATCACATTGCTAGGGGTGTGACTACGCGGGTAAAAAGGAATTAGGTGAGGCCTAGCACATCCTGCATATCGTAAAGTCCGTTCTCCTTATCTGCCAGCCAGACGGCGGCGGCTACAGATCCCGTAGCAAAAGTCATGCGACTGGAGGCCTTATGAGTCAGCTCTACCCGCTCACCATCAGCGGCAAACATCACGGTATGGTCACCGACAACATCGCCCCCACGGAGCGTGTGCATGCCGATCTTACCTTGTGTGCGCGGACCGACGTTGCCAAAGCGGCCATGCTCGATGTCGGTATCGTAATCTGTGTCCGTGGCCTCGTTCAGAATCTCTAGAAGGCGACGAGCCGTTCCGGAAGGGGAGTCGATCTTATGCTTGTGGTGCATCTCTGTGACCTCGATGTCGCAGCGCTCGTTCCCTAGGATCTCAGCCGCCTTACGGGTGAGCCAGAAGAGGGTGTTAACACCGATAGAGAAGTTCGGGGCGTAAACGATCGGGATATGCTGTGAGGCCTCCTGAATCTTAGCGCGCTGCGCGTCGCTGTGCCCTGTGGTTCCTATGACGAGGGGTTTACCAAGTTCGACCGCGGTCTCGACGACTTCATCGGTGAACTCATGGACGGTGAAGTCGATGGTGACCTTTGCCTGTGTCATAGCGAGCTTAAGGCTCTCGCCTTGTCCGTGGATCGCGCCTACTTTCGTGTCTGGGTTCGCCTCGACGGCTTCTTGTACGGCCTTACCCATACGTCCATGAGCGCCAGTTATAAGGATGGATAACATAGTGATATTATACGAGATTATGTTGTGTGAGGAGTGCGGTAAGCTGTGCTTTCTCATCTGCACTGAGGTTCACTAGGGGGAGGCGAAACTCAGCGGTGCACATTCCCGCAATCGCACATGCCTCCTTGATCGGGAGAGGGTTCACTGCTAGCCCCATGAGGTTCTCTGTGAGCGGGAGGAGCTGATAGAAGCTCTCTTGAGCGGCCGCGAGATCATTGCCGAGGCATGCGGTCACCATTGACTTCATCTCTGCGGGGATGAGGTTAGAGGTGACGGAGACGAGACCGCAGGCTCCTGCGGTCAAGAATGGTAAAGTCAGGGGATCATCCCCACAGAGGATCTGAAAGTCTGCACCGAGTGCACTACGGAGTTCGATCACCCGTGAGGTGCGTCCGCCTGCTTCCTTCAGCGCGACAATGTTTTTATGATCATTGCGGAGTCTGACGGCGGTTTCGACCTCGATCTCGATGACGCTTCGCCCGGGGACAGAGTAGAGCATAATCGGGAGGTCTGAGGCTTGTGCGATCGCAGAGAAATGTTGGTAGAGCCCTTCCTGGGAGGGCTTATTATAATATGGCGTGACCTGCATGGTGGCATCCGCGCCTAGGCGCTGAGCCTCCTGGGTGAGGTGAATCGCCTCGGCGGTGGAGTTTGCCCCGGCACCAGCGATCACCTTAATACGCCCTGCGGCGACCTCTACGGCTCGCGCGATCACGTGCAAATGCTCCTTGGCAGTCAAGGTCGGAGATTCCCCCGTAGTACCTGCCGGCACGATACCATCAACTCCAGCTGCGACCTGAGCCTCGATCAGCTCTGTAAGCGTATCCTCGTCGATCACCCCATCACGAAACGGCGTAATGAGAGCAGTGATTAATCCAGTAAACATAGGGCAAACCTAACGAGGTGATAAACAAGTGCAATCTTATTATTCTCTAATCTCAGCGCGCAGGCGGGGGAGCATTACCACTCACATTACGGCGGTAAAGACTGTGGCACGAGCGTCCCGCTCGTGAAT
>CAYWAG010000268.1:0-3307 GCA_964455925.1 uncultured Verrucomicrobiales bacterium
AAAATAAACAAAATCCTCTGTGTCTCCGTGCCTCTGTGGTTTTCCTAACTGCGGAATCAAGGATAAATATCTCCGCGTGCTCCGTGTCTTTGCCTAAGGGCTATCCTTCGTATTGTGGTTTAAAACTCCCCAGTGTCCTGCTCCTGTTACGGCCTGCTTAACGTCGGGGGCAGGTCATCATGAACTCGTTGCCGTCTGGATCGATGCACATGGCGAGGTGGAGTGGCTCCTCTGGCGTGTCTACTGGATCAGAGGTCAGGCTGCCTCCGTGTTCCTGGAGCTTAGTGATAAAGCCTCTGAGGTCGTCTACCTGGAAGGTGAGCCCCGTCCACGTGCGCTTTCCCTCACCTCCACCGTGGATGCCGATAATGGCGTCCCCGATCACGACTTCACTCCAGACCTCCATATAGAGGGTGACCTCGCCACCAAACATATCACGGTAGAACGCCACGCAACGCTCCCAATCTTGTGCCCATAGGGCATACTTTACTTTGAGTACATTCATATCTTACTGCACTGGAGGGTAAGCGTGATGGGGCGGGGGCGCAAGCCTATCTTCTGGCTCTGCGGGAGAGAAGGGCGCTGAGTGAGAGGAGGAGGAGAGCCGGGGTGGTAGGCTCTGGGACCTGGATAATGGTAGGGCTAATGAGACGGAAGTCGGGCGTGATATCGAGGTCGATGTGGCGGAAGCCGGCGATGGGACCGAGCTGCCCTACGACGAAGTTGATGCTGTTAGTGCTGGGGATGTCGAAGGCGACGGAGTTTGGGGACTGTCCGATGGCATCGGTAGAGGTGTTGTTCCCCCAGTCCGCGTAGGTGCCGTTAGCGTCGCTCTGGAGGTGGGCGATGGTGTAGCCAGAGACGATGTTGTTGCTGACTCTGAGGAGGGTGTCAGTGTTGAGGAGCACGTTCTCAAAGTCGCTGGAGAGCACGCCTGCAAAGTCTGATCCATCGCGCCCGAGGTCACTGTCGATGTCATCAAAGAGTATGGTTACATCGGTAAGCGGGGTGGTGATAAGGGTAGAGCTACCGTCCTGGACAAAGTCAAACCGGAGCGTAGCATGCCCAAGCTCGTGGCTCATTCTCATGCGGACATCGTTACCGCTGATAGACTCTACGGGGACAAACCCCGCATCACTAACGGTGGATCCCGTGACGGTGAGTAAGCCATCCACATTCGCTCCATCCTGCGTGGTAATGTCCTCAAACCTATATTGATCTCCTACGTCTGTGCCAGGGGCGTCATAGACGAGGGTGTAGGTAGAGAAGTTTACCGTGGCGGCTGAGCTGATACAGCTCAGGAGGAGAGCAATGGTGAGTGAATAGAGCCGTGTTTTCATTTCCGATAGAGGTATAATTATATGAAATACGGGTATTGGGCAATGTTTTTCTTATCGTTTCTTTTTGTTTTTATTTTAAATTAAAACTCAATTTCTTGTGACTTTTTCGCTCTTCAGCTGCTCTTGAATCAGTTTTGCGAGCGATTCTGTGGAATGTCTGTGCAGGGGGGATGGGTGGGGAATGCGTGGAAATTTGGGACTCTGAGTGTAGTTGGGCTTGATTCTCGCTGTGGGATAGTGTGAAAGAGGGGTATGTCAGTAGAAGATTACATCCCAACGATCGGGTTAGAGGTGCACTGCCAGGTGAAGACGCGGACGAAAATGTTTTGCGCGTGTGAGACCTCCTTTGCGGATGAGCCCAACACGCATACCTGCCCTACCTGCCTGGGCTTACCGGGGGCACTCCCCGTCCTGAATGCGGGCGCGATCGAGAAGACGATCTTAGCTGGGATGATGATCGGGTGCACGAACCCAGAGGTCTCTAAGTGGGACCGTAAGAATTACTTCTACCCTGATATGCCTAAGAACTATCAGACCACACAGATGGATCTGCCGCTGTGTATGGGCGGTGAGGTCCCGCTGTATGATCATGCGTATCCTAAGGATTACCAAAAGTCGATCGCGAACCCAGGCAAGCTCGTGCGTCTGAACCGCATCCACCTAGAGGAGGATGTGGCAAAGTCTACCCACGTGGGGAAGAACTCGCTAGTGGACTTTAACCGCGCCGGGACACCGCTCATGGAGATCGTCTCTGAGCCTGACATTGACTCCGCAGAGGAGGCAGTGGCGTTCCTAAAGTCCCTCCAGCAGATCTTAATCTACGGTGATATCTCCGATGCAGATATGGAGAAGGGGCAAATGCGCTGCGATGTCAACATCTCCGTGCGCCCGAAGGGCACCGACGAGCTGGGGATCCGCACCGAGCTCAAGAATATGAACTCCATCTCTGCGATCCGCCGCGCGATTAACTATGAGATCGACCGCCAATGCGAGGCGCTCGATGCAGGAGAGACCCTCGGGCAGAACACCGCCCGCTGGGATGATGACCTAGGGGAGTCCCAGGTCATGCGGACGAAGGAAGATGCACATGACTACCGTTACTTCCCATGTCCAGACCTCCTGCCTATTCAGACGGCAGAGCACGTAGCAGAGGCACGTAAGCACATCCCAGAGCTACCGCATGAGAAGGCGGCGCGGTTTGTCGCTGACTATGGGGTGACAGAGTATGATAGCACCGTCCTAGCGAGCGATAAGTTCCTAGCAGACTACTACGAGTCCGCGGCAACGGGGCAGCAGGTCCCTGGTAAGAAGGTCGCGAACTGGGTGATCAACACTGTCCTCGGTCAGCTGAATGAGACCGGCCTGACCATCCGCGAGTGCCCTGTGCCTGCTCCGGCGGTCGCGGGCATCGCCATGCTGGTAGAGCAGAACGTGTGCTCTAATAACCAGGCTAAGGAAGTGTTCGACCACATTTGGCAGAACCCTAGCGCAGACCCTGCCGCCGTGGCTAAGGATCTGGGGTTTGAACCCGCAGACGCCGGGGAGCTGGAGGGCTGGGTCGATGAAGTCATCGCCGGGAACCCCGATAAGGTAGAGGCGATCAAGGGCGGTAACGCAAAGATGGTGAACTTCCTCACCGGACAAGTCATGAAGGCTGGAAAAGCCGCCGGCCAAAAGCCAAACCCAAAGGCGGTCACCGAACTCCTCCAGGCAAAGCTGGGACTGTAGCAGCGCCAGCATCCCTGCCTTGATGGGTATGGTTTTATCGAGTGGATTTATGCGGAGAGCGGTCATTCAGACCGTCCCCGTCAGGGAGACATTCAGTCTCCCTCGCTACAACAACAAGCTTCTCTCATCGGTAACTATTCAGGTGGGGCTGAAGGAGTGGTTAACCGCGAAAGACGCTAAATTACGCTAAAATGAACTGGGCTGATTGCATGATCAAAGCGAAGTCTCTTGTAGTTTGC
>CAYWAG010000269.1:0-3304 GCA_964455925.1 uncultured Verrucomicrobiales bacterium
CGAAATCTGCGGATAAAAATGTCGTGTAGTGTGAGGAGTGATAGTAAATTACACGATTATCATGATGTTAGGGCTGTCTAATTAGGTTTTTATTTGAACTTTACGGTCTTTAAGTGGGTGTTTTTTGCACTTTATTAATTGGATTGTGAGAATTTTTTTAGTTTTTTAAATAAAAGGCGTCTTAAAATGGCACCCTCAACTCATAGTATAGTATGAGGACTCTCGTGAAAAGTGCGCTCCTGGTAAGGGAGGTGGTCATTTGTTTGCCTTTAAGCCGCAAGCCATCCACCGCACCTCTCTGAAGTCCTTGTAATAATTTAATTTCTGATGAAAAATACATATTTATCATTCTGCGCAAGCGCGCTGGTGGGCATCCCTGCCTTGAGCTTTGGGATATCGATCAACGATACGATTGGTCTCAGTGGGGCCGCTACCTATGGGAGTCAGTTCGATGCCGTCGTTGGTCTCGGATATTACGATGCTAACGGAGATGCCGCCGTGATCGGCACAGGGGTGCTGATCGACAGCACGACCATCCTCACTGCTAAGCATAATGTGGCTCTGGGATATCAGCTAGGAGACGAGATCTTCTTTGGGGCTGATGCCAACGATGGTTCTACCGTCACACGGACCTCTACGCAGATCATTAACTTTGTGGATGATAGCTCGGACGGCGACTTTGCCGACGGCTCTGACCTCGCGATTCTGAAGTTTGCCAACCCGATCACAAACATTACGCCTTATGCCATCAATACCTCGGCGACGACGGATCTCTACTTTGAGGCATACACGAACGTTGGCTATGGCTTTGCGGGCGTGGGCTCCTCTGGTGTTACCATCTTTGATAATGCCGTGCGCTATGCGGGGCAAAACATTGTGGAGGACTTCTCCCTAGAGGATGAAGGCTGGCGTATTACCGCGGACTTTGACGACGGAACGGATGTGAACGACTCACTAGGAGGGTTATCTTACGCGCTCCCATATGAGGCTGCTACTGCTAATGGTGACAGTGGCGGTCCACTCCTGCTCAGCTATGGCTCACAGTGGCTCGTAGGTGGTATTCTGAATGCGGGATATACTCCTGACGGTAATGCGAACGCTGCATATGGTGAGATCAACATTTACACAAGTGTGGAGCAAGCTCTGAGCTGGATCGACGCCAACTCTGATGCCACCTTCGTTGACTTTACCGTACCAGTGCCAGAGCCAACTTCGGCGCTCCTACTCGGTCTCGGTGGACTCACCTTAGTGAGCCGTCGCCAACGTAAGTAAGAGAGCTTATCTGAGGTTCGCTAAAAATCTCAGTTGACGATTCATCAGAAGCAAGGGTAAATCGGGCATGAGGAGGCGTAAAAACCGTCTTCTCACGTGCCTGTAACCCCTTGCTTTTTTCTTTTTTCCCGTGACGCTCCAATCCCAACTCAACTCCGCTCTCCACGCTGTCCTTAACACAATGGAGGTTCCTCCTGCTCTCCTCGCTAAGGTGGGGGTGACGGCGGCTAAAGATCTCCAGTTCGGGGACTATCAGTCGAACGCCGCAATGATGCTGGCAAAGGTGCTAAAGAAGAACCCGCGTGAACTGGCACAAGAGCTCATCGATCAGCTGGAGGTGGGGCATCTCGCCGAGCTCTCTATCGCAGGGCCAGGGTTCCTGAACTTTAAGCTCACGCCTGCGGCATTTGCCGCACAGGTCGTAAAGATCGCGGCGGATGAGCGCTGTGGCGTGCCCTCTGCAGAGGCACCGCAGACGTATGTCATCGACTTTTCCTCGCCAAACGTGGCTAAGCCCATGCACGTGGGGCACATTCGCTCCACTATTATTGGCGATGCGCTCAGTCGCATCAGCCGCTTCCTGGGGCATGAGGTCATTACCGATAACCACATCGGGGACTGGGGAACGCAGTTTGGGATGGTGATTTGGGCGTGGAAGCGTGAGCTAGACGAGGCGGCATTACAGGCCGCCCCACTGCAGGAACTCCTGCGTCTGTATCGCCTAGGGTCGTCCGCAGCTAAGGAGGATGAGGAGATTAAGACCGCCTGTCGTCAGGAGCTAGTGAAGCTACAGGGAGGTGATGCGGAGAACACCGCTATCTGGGAGCGCGCGGTGGAGCTCTCTAAGCAGGGGCTGCAGCAGATTTACACCCGTCTGGATGTGGAGTTCGACCACTGGCTGGGCGAGTCCGCCTATAATGCGGACCTCCCCGCTACGGTGGATGCCTTAGTCCAGGCTGGGATTGCTCGCGAGAACGACGGCGCGATCTGTGCCTTCTCCAGCGAGCAGGGCGAGCCTAAGAAGGACCCCTTTAAGAAGCGCGATGCCGACACGAAGGAGTGGGTGGACTTCCCCATGATCATTCGTAAGAGTGATGGCGCGTATAACTACGCCACCACGGACCTCGCGACACTGAACTACCGCCGTGAGAACTGGGCACCAGATCACATCCTGTATGTGGTCGATCACCGCCAAGGGGAGCACTTCCAGCAGCTCTTTGACCTAGCAGCGCGTCAGGACTACCCTGCCCAGCTGCACCATGTCGCCTTTGGCACCATCTGCGGTCCAGACGGGAAGCCACTGAAGACGCGCGCCGGAGACCTCCCACAGCTACAGGATGTCCTGAATGAAGCCGTGGAGGCGGCTAAGGCTGTCATCGCTGAGAAGTCGCACCTAGAGACCGCCCAGGAGCAATCCGCGCTGGCGGAGAACATCGGGCTATCCGCCGTGAAGTTCACCGAGCTGTCCCATAACCGCATGTCGGACTATAACTTTGACCTCGATAAGATGGTCTCCCTAGAGGGGGATACCGCGCCCTACCTCATGTATTCCTACGTGCGCCCGCGCTCCATCTTCCGTAAGCTCGACCAACAGTTCACCCTCCCAGCCGCGATCACCCTCACAGAGGCAAAGGAGATCCACCTCGCGCGCATGCTCTCCCGCTTTGGTGAGGTTCTCCCGGTCGTGCTCGATGACTTCCGTCCCAATGTCCTGACGACCTATCTGCTGGAACTCGCGCGCGCCTTCCACAGCTTCTTTGAGGCATGCCCAGTGCTGAAATCCGAGGGAGACGTGCAAGCCTCCCGCCTCACACTGTGTCACGCTACTGCTCAGGTTCTCCACCGCGGCCTCAGCCTCCTAGGCATCCAGGCACCAGAGAAGATGTAATCCACCTCCCGACCAAATATTATCAGAGGATTTTTATAACTCACATCACACTACACGACATTTTTATCCGCAGATTTCGCAGATAGACGCAGATGATTTGAACCACAGAGGCACGGAGACACAGAGGGGGAGGATTTGTGGTTT
>CAYWAG010000270.1:0-3276 GCA_964455925.1 uncultured Verrucomicrobiales bacterium
TTGCACAAAGGTATAGAAAAGGGGGTTATGAAGGATCGGTGAGGGGGGCTCGGAGGCACGGCGGAGGCGCTCCTTGAGGGCGACGTTTTTCTTTTTTTTCTTCTTATTGTTAGGCGAGGCTTGCGCGCTGGACTGCTTCTTGATCGTCTCGTATGTTGTGATGAGGTAGTCGGTGTATTCCGCAGGTGACATGGCGTTGATCTTGGCGACTGCCTGATCGATGGGGCCGAAGTCGTGCCCACGTAAGGTCAGGCGGGTAGGTAGCTGGCGCTTCTGGAGTGCCTCTGGATCTGGCACTGCGATGGCAACGAACGAGTCCCAGAGCTGCTCTGCGTCCATGCGACGGATGGGCATGCCGTGGAGGGGGTGTCCCTGATCGTCGCGGAGAGTGCCTCGCTGGAAGGTCTGTGTAGAGGCGAGGGTGTGCTGAAAGCGACGGAGGTCATAGTCGTAGTCTTTTATAAGGTCGGCGAGATAGGTCCAGAGTTCAGGGTAAGCCGTGTCCTCTGGGTCCTCATATTCTCCCAGCGTCTGCGTGAGGGAGAACCCCATGACCCGCTCCCACATACGGGCGCTAATGGTGTAGGCGAACTGTGGAGTCTTATCGGAGGTGACCCACTCGCCAAAGGCATGGAGCCCATCCCCCGTTGATTGGGAGTACGCCTTACGCTGTGCGATGAGACTTTTGAGCTCGCGCTTCTCCTCTGCAGTGTGTTGCTTCTGCTTCTCTAGCGTCTTAATGCGCTGCGTGTTAGGCGCCTCAGGCATGCGTTGGCGCATCCCAAAGGGCGTGCGGGCGTAAACCTCTTCCTTTGGCTTACCGTCTGCGTATTGCCAATCCTGCGGGAGTTTCACCGCGCCAGTGCCTTTACTGGCGGGTAGCCCATATGCCGTATAGTTACGCAGTGCACGATGGAGGCGAGAGATCGACTCCTCTGGGGAGGTCTTCCCGCCCTCTGTCTGAATGCTGTCGGAGTATTTGCGAACGACCTTACGGTTATATCCTTTAGCGAGCTTAGAGGGACCGTTGACAAAGGCGCTGAGCTCGTAGAAGTCCATGCGCTCCCATTCCTGGAAGGGGTCGTCATGGCATTGGGCGCACTCCATCTTTACGCCTAGGAACGCAAAGGCGGTGGCGGCGAGGTGATCGTTCTGCATCGCAGGTTCCATCGCGTAGTATCCGGCGGCTCCAGAGGTGACCCAGGCGTTTCCCTTAGTCGTCAGGAGCTCATAGGTGACCTGATCCCATGGCATATCCGTCTGGATGCCTTCTCGAATCCACTCGATGAGCGGGCGGGCATTGTAGCGGCTTTCTGTTTTATCCTTAAGGCGCAGCAGGTTCATGGCCCAGTTGAGCATGTGGCTCTCATAGCCTGCGTGCTGATAGAGCGCCGTGATGACAGCCTGTCTCCCATCAGACTCCATGAGCTGCTGGTATTCCTGAAGCTCGGTAGAGGTGGGAATGCGCCCGATAGCGGTAAGGAACGCACGGCGGAGAAAGATATGGTCTGGGGCGGAGGCTAGCTGCGCACCACTCCCGTCTCGCACAAGCTGCTCTGTAACGAGGTGGTCGATCTGATCTACGGGGGACGCGAGCACACGTCCAGCCAATGCCATAACAGTGATGAGGAGAAGTGGCTTAAGGTCTTTCATTACCTATTCATAATGCATAAATGGGTAAAAAGTTTCATCAAAAAGAGATTTTCTCTGAGTCGTGGCTGGACAAGCGGGCTGATCTTAGGCTTTCTGCAGGGAATGAAAATAGGAATTATTGGATGTGGTAAGATGGGATCAGCCCTGTTGGGTGGAATATTACGCTCTCGTTCTGCTGGTGAGGTGTCAGTATCTGCCTATGATGCGTATGCTCCCTCGGTAGAGTCTCTCGTGGAGGCATTCCCAGGACAAGTGCACGGGGCAGCCTCATTGCCCGCCCTCGTAGCGGCTAGTGACATCGTCTTCCTCTGTGTTAAGCCTAATGATGTGAACACGGCTCTGCAGACCGTCTCGGATTGGTCTGACACCCTTCTCCTCTCCATCGCAGCAGGCGTCACCGTGCAGCAGCTGACAGAGGCGACCGCTGGGCAAGCGCGTGTGATCCGCGTGATGCCGAACACCCCAGCGATGATCGGTGAGGCGGCATCTGCCTACTGTCGTGGTGCGTCTGTCACCGATGCGGATGCCACGCATGCGGAAGACTTACTAGGCAGTGTGGGCACGGTCTCTGAGGTAAAGGAGCCGCTCATGAATGCCGTCACCGGTCTATCCGGCAGTGGTCCTGCCTACGTCTATACGATTATCGAGGCGCTGACTGATGCGGGGGTAAAGCAAGGGCTGGCGCGTCCGGTAGCCCTACAGCTAGCGGTGCAGACGGTCAAAGGAGCGGCTATGCTCGTAGAGGAAAGCGGAGAGCACCCTGCAGTCCTACGGGACCAGGTCACCTCCCCAGGAGGAACCACGATCGCCGGGGTCGCCGCCCTAGAGGAGCTGGGCTTACGCCACTCTCTGATAACCGCGGTCCAGGTCGCCACTCAGCGCTCCGCTGAGCTTGGGTAAGCCCCCCTTCTCTACGATAAGTAAAATCCAGCTGTAAGAACCATAATGGCAATCTATCAAGGACTTGAAGCCACTCTCCATGAGGCCTTTTGGGGCGACCGAGGAAGTGATCTGGAGGTGAAAGAAATCCTAAGACTCTTCCCTGAGTTCACAGGCACCGCTCTAGAGGTCGGCGCGGGGTCAGGTCGTATTATACGTCCCCTGCGGGAGGCAGGCTGGCAGGTGACGGGGATAGAACCCGCGACCGAGATGGTCGCAATGGCACAGGAGTCAGGCACAGAGGGCATCCTTCCATACACCCTAGAGGATTACCACCCCACGGAGAAATATGATCTCGTCCTACTCACCTCCTATGTCTTCCAGCTCTTTGAGGATCCACAGGAGGTCCTCCGCCTCGCCAAAGGGCTGTTGGCAGAGGGAGGCGCGCTCTACTTCTCCTTCTTCATTCCTTGGTCTGAGATCGTGGGAGAAATCCCCGAGGGAGAATGGCTGGTCGATGATGAGATCACGCTCCCTACCCGCCAGAAGGCACGTTGTTGGGTGAACTTTGAGCTCGACCGCGTGCGCCAGCGTCTCATCCGCCAGCACCGATACGAAATCCTGGAGCGTAAGAAAGTCGTGCAAAAAACGAACACAACCCAGCACATTCGCTACTACACCCTCGCCGAGCTAGAGCTACAGCTGGAGAAGATAGGACTGGTAGCAGAGCAGTATTCCTACGAG
>CAYWAG010000271.1:0-3259 GCA_964455925.1 uncultured Verrucomicrobiales bacterium
CAGCCTACCGGGGCAAGGAGATCTCCGAGGAGGTTCTAGAGGCACATGCCAGCACCATCTTCCAGCAAGCCGAGAACCGCCTCCACGCACAGAAGGCCGTGCTGGCATGGCTCGCTCATGCGGGATAATCCCCCACCCTGCTTATGGATAAGGCCCCCATCTCCTCTAAGAGTCTCTACCGCCTCCTCATTTACCAGCGCTGCCTCCGTAAGCTCAGCGAGAACGGGATAGAGACGGTGAGCTCCTCTGCATTAGCGAATGCAGCGGGCGTAAATGCGGCGCAGCTGCGTAAGGACCTCGCGAACTTTGGGCAGATCGGCACGCGCGGTCTAGGCTACCCGGTAGAGGACCTCATGGACGCTATCGAGGACTTCCTCGGTAAGACCCCGTTCCAGCCGGTAGTGCTTATCGGCGCGGGAAACCTTGGGTCTGCACTGATGCGCTATAATGGATTCCGCAAAGGCGGGTTTCAGGTCATCGGGGCCTTCGACCTGTTTCCGCACTCTACCCCATCGGCAGATCATGATGTCCCTGTTTATGGCATGGAGCATCTCACCACCTTTATCCAGCAGAAGTCCGTGCAGCTCGCCATCCTGTGTGTCCCAGGGGAACACGCGCAAGAGATCACGAACACGCTGACGCTAGCGGGGATCCGAGGCATCCTAAACTTCTCGCCCACCGTCCTCCAGGTGCCCGAGAGTGTCTCCATTAACAATGTCGATCTCGCCCTGGAGCTAGAGAACCTCAGTTACTTTGTAACGAAGGGATAAGAAATCGCACCATTTATTTACAAAACACCGCCCCCCACCCTCGCTCTCAGACACCAGTAGAAGACCATGAAACAATACCACGACATGCTCCAACACGTGCTCCAGCACGGCGAGCACCGTAAGGACCGCACCGGCACAGGAACGACCTCTGTCTTTGGCTACCAAAACCGCTACGACCTACGCGAGGGATTCCCCTGCGTCACGACCAAAAAGCTCCACCTCAAATCCATCATCCACGAACTCCTCTGGTTCCTCCAGGGGAGCACCAACATCAGCTACCTCAAGGAGCACAACGTCCGCATTTGGGACGAGTGGGCAGACGAGAACGGGGAGCTGGGGCCTGTCTATGGTAAGCAATGGCGCTCCTGGCCGAGTGCAGACGGGCAGAGCATCGACCAAATCACCGAGCTTGTCGATGCACTGCAGAAGGCGCCCTACTCCCGGCGTCACCTTGTAAACGCGTGGAATGTCAGCTGTGTCCCCGACATGGCACTCCCGCCCTGCCACCTCCTGTTCCAGTTCTACGTGCACGATCCAGAGAGCGCGCGCCCGGGGCTGTCCTGCCAGCTCTACCAGCGCAGCGCCGACCTCTTCCTAGGGGTTCCCTTTAACATTGCCTCCTACGCCCTTCTCACCATGATGGTCGCACAAGTCTGTGGATACGAGGCCCGCGAGTTTATCCATACCTTTGGGGACCTCCACATCTATGATAACCATCAGGACCAAGTGCAGCTGCAGCTCCAGCGTGATCCGCGCCCCCTTCCTAAGATGACCCTGAACCCAGAAGTCACCGACCTCTTCTCCTTTGCATACGAGGACTTCACGCTCTCTGACTACGCCCCGCACCCCGCGATCAAGGGGAAGGTCGCCGTCTAGCCCCCACACTTCACCCCCCCTTCCCCATGTCTACCCCACAGCTCACAGGTATTGTCGCGATGACCGCAGATCGCGTCATTGGCAAAGACGGCACCCTCCCCTGGCACCTCCCCGACGACCTCAAATTCTTTAAGCAAACCACCCTCGGTGCCCCGATCCTGATGGGGCGTAAGACCTTTGACTCCATCGGGCGCCCCCTGCCAAAGCGCCGCAACATCGTGCTCACGCGTGACGCCACCTGGACACACCCTGGGGTCGATGTCATTCATTCCATAGACGATATGATGCAGTTTCACATGGAACCAAAGATCTTTATCATTGGCGGAGCCGAGATCTACTCGCTCTTTTTACCATTGATGCACGAGCTGATCGTCACGAACGTCTTTAATCCACATGAAGGCGATACACTTTTTCCAGAATTTAAGCACTTTTTCAGCACCCCCCAAGTTCTGGTAGAAAATAAAGACTTTAATGTCTTGTCTTACCAAAAAAAATAAACCACCCTCTTAAAAATACGCATTTCTACAAATCCTCTTCCCTACCGAGGTGAACTGTGTATTCTCTCAATCATACGATTAACGACAGATTTTATTACAACCTATGGATAAGAAAGATAAAGCGACTAAAAGTCCATCAACCGCTCGTTCCGGTGGCGTCTCCCGCGAAAGCCAGCTCGGAAACGCTACCATCATCAAGGCTGAGGCCATCAAGCACGTTGACCCAACGATCGTCAGCGAAAAGAATGTCCAATCTCTCCTCTTCTGCTGGTGTGTCTCCGGTAGCGGCGTGATCGAGGCAAACGGTCAAACCTACGAGTTCAGCCGTGGTAACCTCCTCTTCCTCCCATGGGGGCACGACATTACCTATAAGCCAGACGAGCTCCGCCCGTTCTACCTTAAGACGCTACACGTTGTTCCGTCCCACGACCCTAAGACAGACCTCATCCCAGAGGTCGGGTCTGAGTCACATAAGGATCTCCTAGACGTTGCTACGCGTAAGAACGTAGACCACCCGATGCTGCGCACCCCGACCCTGATCGAAGACGTCGACGATGCGAACCTTGCGGTGCTCTTTAACTACGCCCTCGGTGTCTTTAAGCGTGAGACCCCACCTCTTCCGGTAGCGCGTCAGATGTCCCGTCTCTTCCTCTACGAGTTCTTCTCACTGAAGATGCTCATCCCGACAGAAGAGGAGGACAACGTGCCACGTCGTCTCCAGTTCCTGATCGACTACATTAAGAGTAACCTCTCCAAGGACATTTCCCTTACCGACATCGCGGTTTACTCTGAGCTCAGCCAGGCGACCATTAACCGTCTCTTCCGCGAGCACCTTAACACCTCCACGATGAACTTCATCCACCAGAAGAAGATCGAGCGTGCTAAGCACCTCCTGCTCGTTACAGACCTCCCCGTCTCTGACATTGGGCCACACATCGGGATCAACGACGTTTACTACTTCTCCCGCTTCTTTAAGAAAATGTCTGGCTACAGCCCGACCGAGTTCCGCCGTCTGTAATCTACAGGCAGCCAAAGCTCACACCAGAGGCACCTCACACGAGGTGCCTCTTTTTTTATGATCCGCTTACGGGATCAAGGACCGCACCATCACTGGGT
>CAYWAG010000272.1:0-3250 GCA_964455925.1 uncultured Verrucomicrobiales bacterium
ACAATCTGCGTAAATCGGCGCAATCTGCGGGTAAAAAAATGTCGTGCAGTGTGAGGCTTTCTACCCCAATCGTTTCCATCAAAGCTGGCTTTGTTTTGCCTTAATCGCGAGGAGTTTGGTGGTCTTATAGCGAGGGATCTCGCTGGTGGTCTTAACCAGTAGGAGGGACATGGTTTTCTCCGTGATGTCCGCATCTGGGGTGACGGTGAGCTTGTAGGTGCGTGTGCTGTCGGGGGCTGACTGCTGTGGGGCGGAGAGCTGGAGCTGGAAGCCAGGGCGCAGGGCGGTGACGTCTTGGATGGTGAAGTCTGCACCGGGGTGAATGGTGAGGATGATCTCCTTTGGCGTTGCTGGCTCTTGTCCATTCCATTGCAGGGTCTTAGGTGTGCAGGTAAAGAGGGTGGGCAGGCGCGCCTCGATCGTGATGGTCTGTGGCGGGAGGTTTTCGTACTGGAGCTCTAGGCTCTTGCGGGCAGTGCCTTTGAGCTTGGTGGTGTCGAGGGTGAGTTGGAGTGCGCCTTGCTCGTGCTTCTTCCAGTCGCTGCGTGTAATGTTATGCGTTAGGCAGCCGCAGGGACTGTGATAGGCGATGACCGTGGTGTCCTCCGTGGCGGTAAACGGGAAGGAGACTGTAATCTGCTCCTCCTCTGGCTTTACCTCGTAGGGGATGAGGCTGTGCGTAAAGCGGAGCTGTGCCAGGAGGGGGAGCACCGACGCGATGATGACGGTAACTAGGCAGAGGGGCAGCGGCATGCCTGGCATGACGCTCCCCCCTAGTGTTGTATGCGAGCGAGTCACTGGCTGAGTTCCAGAATGAAGATGATCTTGCCGTTTCTCCAGTTCGGACCCACGATGACGATGGGGCTGTCGGGAGAGATTTTTAGCGTCTTTGTAGAGAAGGCTTTTTGCTTGTTCTGCCAGAAGGAGACTTGGATATGGAGCCCGCCATCCTTTTGGTTCAGTGCCCCTTGTGGCTCATAGCTCAGCATGAATCGGTCGGAGCCTTGGATGGGCTTGAGCCAATTGATGTAACTACGGTAGAGGTCACCGGTTTCTTGCCCAAGCTGGTAGTAGAGGTCGTAGGCGATGTTCTTCTGCTGGACGGCGTCCTTAAAGCTGGTGGACAGGGCTGTAATCTGGCCGTCCTCTTCTGGCACATTAGTGGCGTAGAGGGCCGTGCATCTGACCTGGCCAATAACCGCGCGACCTGGATCTGCAGAGGCGATAAGGGAGCTGCCTCCTAGCAGAAGCAGGAGCAGGAAGGAGAGAGAGGGGAGGGTAAATGAACGGTTCATTAGAGGTCGGGGTAGGTGATGTTCGGGTAGACCTTGATGGGAGAGAGCTTACCTGGGGCGGTGGCGTTCTGGCTAATGGTGGGCTGGCTCTGGGCGGGTGGGCTGGCAGAGGTGGGGGCAGTGGCTCCTAGCGCGTTTGGCGCTGGGGTAGGCTGTCCCTGTGCGGTCGCGGAGGTTGCCTCCGTGAGTGCCTGTAAGCTTGGGGGGAGGTGGTTAGCCGCTAATTGTGGCGCTGCGGCGCTGATAACAGGCTGCGGGCTAGTAACCTGTGGGGTAGGGATAGCGGCAGAGACTCTTGCCTGCGCTGGGGTGAGGGCGAAGAGGTCCATGTTGTCAGGAATATCCTCTAGCCCCTGCACGATGATGACGCTGAGCTCCTCATCTGAGAGGAATTCGGCGGTGACATGGTCATGGGCACTGTGGACGACTGGTTGCAGCTGGGTTTGCGCATATTGCGTGGCTTGGTCATTATAACTCGCCATGACCTCAGAGGTGCGCGAGGGCTTAAAGAGGGTGCGACTAATGATAATCCCTAGCAAGAAGCAGGCAGCCATCGCTGCTGCGGTCTGAATCCACGCGAAGCGGTGAACGACCTTCGCCTTTTGTTCCTCTTTCTGCTCCTCTTCTACGACTGCGGCGGCCTCTTGGGCGGCCTCTTGGGCGGCTTCGACCTCACGTCCGATACGGCTCATGAGGGTGCTCTGGAAGAGGTCTGGGTCTGGTAGCGGTGGCGCGGTGGCGTATGCCTCGTTGAGGTTTTGCTGGACGTCGACGTATTCTCGCGGGTCAATGACTAGGGACGGGTCAGTAGCATGCAGCTCCTTAAGCGTGGTGAGTTCATCCGGAGGGAGAGTCTCTCCATCCATCCAGCGGACGATGAGTTCTTCTGGGGATTTATCGTTCATTTTCTAAAAGTTTTTGGAGTTTCTTACGGGCGTAATACAGGCGGCTCATGACCGTGCCCATGGAGTTATCAGTGATCTCGGCGATCTCCTTATAGTCGTATCCCTCGATCTCGCGCAGGAGGATGACCTCGCGATGCTCATGGGAGAGCTTAGCCATGGCATCTTTGATCGTGTATGCCAGCTCGCTGTTCTGCATGGCTTGATCTGGGCTGGCGGTGTTGCGCGGCGTGGTGCGGGCACTGGGTTCGATGCTGACATCGGTGAGGATCTCATCATTAAACTCGCCTACGGTGGTGAGCTTGCGCTTACGCATCCAGTCGTAAACGGTGTTATGCGCGATGCGGTAGAGCCAGGTGGAGAACTTGGCGCGGGACTCGAACTTAGGGAGTGCTCGCCAGGCCTTTAGGAAGGTCTCTTGCGTCAGGTCCCAAGCGTCAGCTTGGTTATGGAGCATATTACAGATCATAGCATAGATTTTATCGCGATGGTTCATCACGAGTTGGTCAAACGCTTTGAGGTCTCCGTTCTTAGCCGCGATGACGAGTTGGATCTCCGGGTCATCGGTCGGCGGGGAGGGTGGCGAGCCTGGGGCGCGTTCTGTGGGGTAGGACGAATCTGGCATGCTCATTATTCGAGCTTTCTGCACTTTGACCCGTTTGGCAATAGTTTTTATCGCACTACACGACACTTTTCACCTCGTATTTTTTCTATCCGCAGATTACGCAGATGAACGCAGATTGGATTCCCCACTAGGGCAGTCATGGGGAGTCATTCCTGTCTATTCTAGCGATTGTTGTAATCTGCACCTATCTGCGAAATCTACGGATAAAAATGCCTTGTAGTGTGACCACCTTATAAAAACTCTCTGCGTTTGATCTCTATACTCTCTGGAGGCAGTGGTCTATGATGAGGGTGGCGAGCTCATTCTTACAGTGCTGGCCGAGGTGTATATCCTTGTGATGGTGAATGTGGTAGAGGGCTTTTTGCTGGGTATAGAAACTGTAGTTTAGGTTCGAGACATGGTGGGCAATGAGAGAGTAGCAAGCCGTG
>CAYWAG010000273.1:0-3232 GCA_964455925.1 uncultured Verrucomicrobiales bacterium
GCGCTATCGCTTGTATTGTGCCTCTGCGGTTCAAATCATCTGCGGATTCTAGGATAAAGCGTGTAACTATTCAGGTAATCCTTTGTTAAGTAATCTATAGGCAGACATACCTGAATAGTTACGGAGTTGTTACTGTTCGGTCTCTTCCTGTCCGTAGTGGTAGGCTTTGCTGGTGCCTTTGGCGACTTTAAAGCCGAGCTGTGGGGGGCACTCCTGGACCTCGATTCGGAACACCTTGGGCTTAGGCTTGCGAAACTTCTTGAGGAGGTATCCACCGTAGGCGATGCCTGCGACGAGGCAGAGGAGACAGACGATTAGCACGACATTGACACGTGGTCTGCCCGCCTCTGGTTCCTCCAGCGGTAGCCCGGCTACCTCTGGATCTGCAGGGGGCTGAGAGGGTGTCCCACGGGCGATCGGGATACCTGTAGGGACGGTAGTCATTGGGGCGAACAGCTCTGGGCGCACTTCGCGGTAATGCTGTGTGAGCCCATCTGTGAAGCTGGTCAGGTGACGGTAGATGCTATAATAGGCATCCCCGGGGACATCGGCGGCCTGCATGGCGCTCTGTGCGATCCGTTGCTGCTGGTCGCGCGCGACATCACGATAGGCGCCCTTACTATAATACACGAGGGTACGCTCTGGCAGCCCGTAGAAGTAGTAGATCAGGATTCCCCTGGGGTGCTGCTGTAGGATCTCCTCATGCTTCTGGTTCGGGGCGAGGGTGACTCGCTCCACCTGCTCTTCCCCTAGGATGTTTACAAACACGGGGTTCAGGTCATACTGTTGGTAGGACTGGACGGAGTCGACTAGGACTCGCTTCTCGCTGTCGGTGAGGATCTCGGCAGGGTCATAGATGACGGAGTCACGTTGCTCTGAGAAGAAGCGCTCAAAGAGCATGCGGTGCTCCTCCTCCTCCCGCTGTTGGTCATCCAGCACGCGTTCCTGGATCTGCAGATACTTAAGGAAGGTGTAGTCCAGGGGGGCATCTAGGACCAGCAGGATGGACTCCTCTGTAAACTGGGCGGGATCTAATGCGGGCTGATCCGGCAGGGGGGCGATCTCATCGACCGCCGCCATGGCATCCGCTAAGGGCAGCTCTGGCTCGTCTGGCTCCTGTGCCCATGCGATGGCACAGCAGAGGCACCCTATTAGCGCGCGCATGAGGAGCCGTGCCGGCGCGTACGATGTTATGAGGCCGTGAGCTGACATTCTTCTGTGAAGTGAGTGATGAGATTATCGCAGAGAATCCGGACTCCCGTCACGTATTCCGCCTGACCGAAGGCGACGACGGCAGGCTCTAGCAGGCGGCGCACGATGCGCTGGCGGAGGTATGGGGTGAGACCGAGGCCGTAGCTGAGCGAGACGTTTTGGTGCTTCGTGTCTATGTAGAGCAGTAAGCCGTATTGCGGGGTCACATAATTCGGCAGAAAGCGGAACTCCAGCACATTATGTAACCACAGGCCCATGGAGTCCGCCTCCTCCCCACGATCCTCCAGATAAATAGCGAGAAAGAGGTCCGGCAGGACCTTACGGAATCCCGCCAGGAGGTCTAGGATCTCCTGCTTCTCCTTCATGCGGAGCGCCTTACTCTGATCTACCACCGGGGCATCCATCTCGGTAGCATAGGATCGGTCTGCAAAGTATGCCTCCGCTTTCTCAAAGCTAAACTGACAGTTTGGGCACTCCTGCACCTCAGGCTCTAAGGGGGTATGGCAGGATGGACAATTCTCTTTCACAATAGGTAATATTTCGTCTGACCGCATTACTGGTAGAGTCTAGAGGCTGCACGCCTCTAGAGGGGGGGAGTAGCTCTTACCAGTCCTGCGTCAGGCCATACTTCTGTGCTAGCACGAGAAGCTCGTCACGCATGGGCCATTCATCAGGGCGCTCGCTGACTGCATGGCGCTTGCTGGCGCCCTTGAGCTTCATGCATCCAGTGTTATCACCGATCTGGCGGATCTCATCGACCTCCTCTGGGCTGAGACGGAGGTCTGGCAGGGCGGCTACCTCTGCGATCATGTCCTCGATGGTAGGCGCGTCTGGGTTTGGCTCCTGGATACAGGTGGGGACGACGCTCTTTACGGGGGATTGGGAGAGGTTCCAGATACATGCGAGCTGGATGGGGGTGAGTCCATGACGCTCTGCGATGGGGCGCATCTTGTTGATGAGATCGCACCCACGCTCGATCCACCCGTCAGGGCGGTATGCGCGGTGGTCCCCGGGCTTAAACTCGTAACCGGGCTTCATAATGTCAAAGAAGAGCCCACCGTAGTCCACGACGCGGGTGAGGATATCGACCTCGTTCGCCTCTGCAGCGGCTAAGACATGTTGCCCTGGCCATGGCTCCAGAGGGTTCAGAATAATCATGGTCCAGTCGATCAGCTCGCCAAAGTTCTCAAAGGCATAGATCATATCCAGCGTGAACCCGTTCGCGGGTCCAGGGGCGAGCCCTAGGCGCTCTGTCAGCCCCTCTTGCTTTAGGTAAGACATGCCAGACCAGACCTCATCGCTCATATACCCCAGCTCATCTGGATTATGGAGGAGGAGGAGGTCGAACCGATCCGTCTGGCAGTTCTTGAGTGAATCCGACGTTTGTTTTACGAGAAAGTCCCGGTACTGCGCCGGGCTGTTAAGGTCTGGATGAGTGAAGCGTGGGAACCCAGAGCTGCCCTGGCGCTTCCCCTTATAGTGATCATGCCCCACCATCCCCACGAGGCAATAGGAGTCCCGATCAATCCCGTCCAGAGCACGCCCTAGGGCCTGGTCTGCGAGTCCAGTGCCATAGACATCAGCAGTCACAAAGGTGCGAATCCCAGACTCATATGCCTGCCGAATGCATGCCTGATAACGCTCCTCGGTAAGCATCTCCCCGTAATGCATGTAGCGTCCGCCGCTCCATGTTCCGTAAGCTGTAGTCGTTAAGTCCATACCCTTTACTGCCCCCATCCCCCCATCTAAGTCAATCCTAATCACACTTCACGACATTTTTCACTTTGTATTTTTTCTATCCGCAGATTACGCAGATGAACGCAGATTGGATTGGATTTAATAAAAAGGAATGATTTTCTTGGCTATCGTGAGGAGCAGCCCGCAGCGCCAACTCCACATTGGATTCCCCTCTAGGGCAGTAATTTCCTGTCTATTCTAGCGATTTTTTTAGAATCTGCGGTCACACTACACGACAATTTTCACTTTGTATTTTTTCTATCCGCAGATTACGCAGATGAAC
>CAYWAG010000274.1:0-3225 GCA_964455925.1 uncultured Verrucomicrobiales bacterium
AGATGAAATCGACCTCATTTAAGCCTGAGAAATACAGTGAGCAACTCAAAGGAGCGGAAGCCATGTTTCACTTGATCTGTAAAGTAGGGAGTAGCTTTGATCTCACCTCTGAATCCGTGACCGATTACCAGCCACATTATGTCGTCCTTCATAAGCTTCCACTCACAAAGTCTTTGACGACCCTGAAAATACCGGCCAACAAATCCGTTCAGTCAACCTTAGAGCTTTATGTAAATGATAGTAATACCCTCGACATCGGCGATTTAATCATCGATTAATGGGGGGAGCAGTCTGCACGAGAGAACGGCGATAGGGGAAGACGAGGATGAAGCTAGAAGCGGATGAGTAACGAAGATCAGGAGCGGTTTTAGGAGACGGGAATGGTATTCCCCCAATTTGGCCCTTCTGAGTGGAGCGAACGGATCTTTCCTGTGTGAGGGGACGAGACGCATTGATGCTGGGGGGGAGGTGCTTCGCTGCGCTCAGGGCGGAGAGGTCGGGAATGCCATTCCTGGCTCCTTATTCTGTCCGCCAGGGCTGGGCTAATGGGGGCTTTACTTTTTGGTAAATCTGCAACAGGGTTTCTCTATGGAGTTTACGCATCTCATTGACACAAGATCTATGTGGATCAAGTCTTCCGCACGATCAGCGCGTATACACAGGGGGGAGGATTTAACCTCAGCTCCCTCCCCTCCTCACCCCTGAGCTCCCCACTATCGGACGCTTGCCCTTTGCCCCCGAAACCTTAGGCGAGAGATACATCCACCCCTAAAAAAACATATTTAACTTATTAATTATTGACAGGATCTTATTCTTTTCAAATAAAAATAACTACTATGAAAAAAACCATATTTTCAGCATTTGTCATCCTTCCAGTCCTCGCATTCACTTCATGTGGTGGTGGTAGCTCCTCTTCGAGTGATTCTGACTCCGATTCAGGTTCTGACACCGTGACTAATGACGGTCTCGCACCTGACAGTTTTACAGAGACGGTCGCTAATTATGATGGTGACTTTGACATTGAGCTTGCCAATAGCGCAGGGGGATCTGGAACTGCCATGATGGGGATTGACGGTGATTATGAGTTCCTGACTGAAAGTGCAGGTTTATCAACAGGCAGAATTTCTATGCAAGGGTTAAACGCTGATGGTGTAACATTCTCACCTATTTCAGCCTCTGCGGATGTTCCATTTACGTATACCTACACCCCAGACGGAGACGCCGCCACGGTCACAGTCACTGAGGAAGATGCAGAGCCGTATGATATCGAGCTTACCTTTGAAACTGAAATTTCTGGCACATTCGTCACTAGCGGGTTTACCCAAAGCTACGATGCGAACGGTACCACCCATACAGTATCTGAGATCTCAGGCACCTTCACGCTTAACTCATCTAACTGAAGGCGGGTATAAGTTCTCTTTTCTCAGAGAATAGCTCGACCGTAACTATTCAGGTAGGGCTCAACACTGGGAGCGCTCCCGCAGCTGCGGGACTGGCACTGGGCTTTATGAGGCATCTTGCCTCCTGAGCTCTACAGGCTGACTTGTTCTAGAAGTACAGCATTATCACAAGAAGTCTATTGTAGTATTCCTATTCTGCGCTAGACCTCTTTTACCCTCCCTGAATAGTTACCTCCGGAGTAAGGAAAGGATGGGAAATATGCTCGCTTATTGGGAGCAGGGTGAGGTAAGTCCGTAGCATGAGAGACATCCCCACCCTTCATGCCGCGTATAGCGATGGTTCATTGACGCCTCGTTTATTGGTCGAGCAAGTTTTACAGCATATCGATGCACAGCGGCAGGCTGATGGCACCCTAAGCCCCACGTGGATCAGTGTGCTCTCCGCAGAGGCACTAGAGGAGTATGTGGTCCGGCTGGAAGGGCGCGACATGGCAGAGTTACCGCTGTATGGGGTGCCCTTTGCGGTAAAGGATAATATCGACCTGGTAGGACTACCGACAACAGCGGCGTGTCCGGAGTATGCATACAGGCCGGAGAAATCCGCTTACGTCGTGCAGCGGCTCGTAGAGGCGGGCGCGATCCCGGTCGGGAAGACGAATATGGATCAGTTCGCCACTGGTCTGGTAGGTACCCGCTCCCCCTACGGAGTTCCGGTAAACCCCTACGGGGCGGAGTATTTGCCCGGTGGGTCTAGCTCGGGGTCTGCTGTAGCGGTGGCAGACGGGACGGTATGCTTCTCCCTTGGGACCGATACAGCGGGGTCCGGACGTGTTCCAGCGGCATTTAATAACCTGGTAGGGCATAAGCCTACTAAGGGCGTGCTAAGCACCGCTGGGGTCGTGCCTGCATGCAGGTCACTAGACTGCGTATCCATCTTTGCGCATACTGCGGCGGATGCGGCGGTGGTGTATGACGTAGCGGCCGCGTTTGACGCGACGGATGTGTATGCGCGCCTACAGGCACCCACGGGAGCAACGCGGTATGGAGAGTCGTTCACCTTTGGGGTCCCTCGCGCGGAGCAGTTAGAGTTCTTTGGTGATGCAGAGCGGCAGGCCTTATTCGCGCAGGCGGTAATGCAGCTAGAGAATGCTGGCGGGCAACGGCAGGAGATCGACTTTGCGCCCTTCCTAGAGGCCGCGCGCCTCCTCTATGAAGGCCCGTGGGTAGCAGAGCGATACGTGGCGATCGAGGAGGTCCTACATTCCCGCCCTGAGATCTTACACCCCGTCACCCGTAACATCATCCAGGGTGGCAGTGCACCTACTGCAGCAGATACCTTTCGGGCGATCTATCGTCTCCGCGCCCTCCAGCGCCAGGCAGATGCGGTGCTCTCGCAGGTGGACTGCATCCTCACACCGACTACAGGCACGCATTACACCGTTGCCCAGGTGGAGCACGACCCAGTCACGCTCAACTCGCACCTCGGGTATTACACGAACTTCATGAACCTCCTAGACTACGCCGCCACCGCCTATCCTGCTGGATTTACAGAGGCAGGCTTACCCTTTGGGGTGACTGTGTTTGGCCCCGCAGGCGATGATGCCGCCCTGCTAGAGCTCGCTCAACGCATGAGCTGCGCCCCCGCAGGGCAGAGCGCACCAGAGCCCTGCGTAGACATCCCTGCAGGCATGGTGCCCGTCGTCGTATGCGGAGCGCACCTAGAGGGGCAACCCCTAAACTGGCAGCTCACGGATCGCGGAGGATACCTCTGGCAGTGCACCCACACCGCGCCACTCTATGAGTTCTACGCCCTCCCCCCCGTAGG
>CAYWAG010000275.1:0-3220 GCA_964455925.1 uncultured Verrucomicrobiales bacterium
GGGAGTGACGGCGTCTCGCCGTCACCAACCTTAACTCCACAGTTGATTTTGAACCTTAATTCCGCAGTTAGGAAAACCACAGAGACACAGAGAGTTTCATTTATTTCGATCGAATAATTTAATCTAAATTAAATTATTCATACCTCATTAAGTCAAGCAAGGGTTTTGAGAGACATTGGATTACCTTCACCTACTGGGTGAAAGCGTCCGATTGCGAAAATCAACTCCAAATCCTACTCCTCTGTGCCTTTGCCTAAGGGCTATCCTGCGCTATCGCTTGTATTGTGCCTCTGCGGTTCAAATCATCTGCGAATTCTAGGTTGAACCGCAAAGAGGTGATCTCCTAGCCTCAAGAGAGGAAAGGAGTCACTCAGAAAGAAGCAAACGAAAGCGCAAAGCCGCCCTCTCACCCTCAAACACTGCCCAGCTGCCAGTGCCAAACCCATCCCCTGATCGCATCTAAGAATAGGATCGCGCGAAGAAACCGATCGCTTATTTGTAAAAAAGAGCCGCCCAGTGAGAATGCCCCTTGTCATTTGAGCCAGGATCTGATCTAGTCTCAGATCAACATTAAACAGCATACAGTGTTCCAGCATAATCTTCGCCCTTCCCGACTAAGGGACCTCTCGTAGTAATAAAACCGAAGTCGAAAAAATCCGCGAACAAATCCAAAACGTGGAATAATTCCGCTTCTCCCCCCCGCCGCATGCACGCACCAGATAACCATCAGCTGCTCCCCTCCATTGAGGAGGAGATTGTTCACCTTGTTCAGTCCGAACAAAAGGACGCCTCGATCGAGTTGGCGCAATCCACAGCACAGCACAATCGACCCGCAATCGTCTCCCTCATTGCTCTCATAACGATCCTGCTGCTCTCATTCATCGCGATTTCCAGCAAACTACGGCATACCAGCCTCTCTAATGTCCAATGGGGCAAGCCTGTCCCCGTATTGATCAATCAATTGTTTGGGACCAAGCCACAGAGTATGAGTGAGGACGAACGATTACTCCTCTACGGAGATACAGACGCCCCCTCCTCCCGTGATCAATGGAAAGCCGCACACGAGCTAGACCCTACTGACCCTAAGCTCTTTTTCCGATACGCCAGGGCCAAGATCGAAGAGACTGGCTCACTCAGCGCACAGGACTGGGAATGTATCAATACCTATGACCCCAACAATGGCATCTATGAACTCGCGCTCGCCTCTTACCGAGTCGATCACGCCATCGAGAAAATCAAGCCTCAGAACCGGTTCATGGACAAACAATCTGAGCTTCCAGAACGCACTCAAATCAAGATCAATAACCCAGAAGCACTGACCTCGATTCTCGATCTCATCCGCCAAGCCCAGCAAAAAGGAGTGCTCAATGATCACTTCCACGCATTCACCGATCTCTATAATCAGATCCTAGGCCCCCCGCAATCATACGCCCAGACTGTCACTCGCGTCACTGTTTTCAGCTTACATCATTCCACAGGCACCATTTACCTCCAGACGGCCTACGCCCTTGCCGCCGCCATACAGCAAGCGGAGCAACGAGAAGACTGGGCAGAGATCAGCGCTCTCTGGGAGATCTACGCGTGGCTCATAGCGGAGCAGCTCAAGGAGCACGAGACCCTCATTGAAAGTCTCGTTGCCAAAGCCTGTATGCGTAGCATGGCCGTAGAGTTCTACTACGCCACCCGGAAACACCCTGATACTACCCTCCGCCAGCAGGCAGAAGCCTACTTCCAAAAGGAACGCGAATACCGTGAGTTTCGCCGGAACCGTCGCGAAGCCCGGAAGCGAGGAGAGCAGCGCTGCAGTGAGGAGAATATAGCTCATCAAGCTGATATCCTCTCGAACATCGCAATACCTGCCTACCATGCCGCGATTCAAACGCGACCTACCTTTGACTCGACCCTCCTAGTAAATGCCCAACGCATGGAACAGGCCTGCCGGCTCTCAAACGGCATGATCCCCCTCACGCTGATCCTCCTCTCTATCGCCGCCTGCATTCTCTACGCCATTCAGCAGAGTTGCCTCCCCGCCTTGCGAAACCTCGGTCACCAGATCGGGCAATCTGCTGCCCTTAGTCGCTGCACGCTCGTCCTCCTACTCTCCTCTGTCCTACCAATCGTCGCCCTCCTCCTAGCGCGCTATTGCCTCTCATTCGGCGCCCTCGATTATGGCTACGGTATCATGCAGGTGCCAGGCTTACCGCACCAGAACCACGTCTTCATCTACGCCCTCTTGGCGATCCTCTATTCGCCCTTTGCCTTTGGTGCTCTGGCCAGCCCGTTCAGCCACCGTGCATGGTACCGCCCCCTCCTGCTCGCCCTCATCTACATCGGTCTCTTTACCTCGTTCCTCGCCACCCCAGACTTTCTCCACCGAAGCTGGAGCTATATCAGTAGCGGCCTCCTCGTCGTCATCGCACTCTCCCTGCTCTGGCTCGCACTACGCCCATCCCACAGACAGCTTCGTAGTAAAGTCCTCCTCCGCGGAACGCTTCACACCATCCTCCCATGCTATGCTCTATCCAGTCTTCTCCTCATCCTCGTCGGCTACGCCTTACAGCTAGAAGAAAAGCACTGGGCCACCCAACCAAACAACCTGAACGCCAACCAAGCCAGTAGCACCGTCATCGAAGACCAAGTATGCGAAATCCTAAATCAAGAAAACATCCTCTGGATGAAGGATTAAAGAAAGGGACGTTTCCCTTGATCCCGTGAAAACCGTGAATCGCCTCGCCCTGAGGTTCCGCCTCTACCCATGCTAGACGGGACGCCATCCTGCGTTCGGCGGTGATTTTATCTCCCCCCTAACCCAGGGTAACGAGGCGCTAAGGTGGGCTGACGCCACCTTGGACGCGCCTCGTAACCCTGGGCTTCGGGAATCCTCCCTTTCAGGGAGGCCGTGTTAGCGATCATGTACTTCGTGTGGTCTGTCCCGAATGGCGCTAACTTAACGGCGCTTTCGAGGGGATTTTGAACCACAATACGAAGGATAGCCCCTAGACAAAGGCTCAGAGACGCAGAGTGATTAATTGAATCATTATGATTATAATAAAATCAAATTTCACATTTAGATTTCACATTACACGACATTTTTCACTTCGTATTTTTTCTATCCGCAGATTAACGCAGGTTTGATTAAATTAAACAAGATTATATAGTTTTCTAGCTAGTTTTAGGGGGGGGCAGTCCGCAGAGTAAGCGCTACAGATACCATCTGAAT
>CAYWAG010000276.1:0-3215 GCA_964455925.1 uncultured Verrucomicrobiales bacterium
TTATTGTTGTAGCGAGGGAGACTGAATGTCTCCCTGACGGGGACGGTCTGAATGATCGCTCTCCAAATCAATCCACTCTATCAAATCACACCCGGACAGGTCTCTTGCGATAACGCTCCCTTACCGGAATAATTACTCCTATAAATGGTAAATCGCCCCTAGGTCACTCCCTGTGTTGACTTTTGCTGAGAGAGCACGTAGGGATGAGGGAGATATGAAGTGGCATTACAAGGGCGGACAGTTTGACCTCACAGAGCGGGGAGTGATCATGGGGATCCTCAATGTAACCCCAGACTCGTTCTCCGATGGTGGGCTGCATGAGAACCCAGAGCGAGCGGTAGAGGTGGCCTTACAGCTTATCGCTGAGGGGGCGGAGATCATCGACATTGGAGGCGAGTCCACGCGCCCCGGTGCCGCTCCCGTGCCGATCGACGAGGAGCTGCGGCGTACTATCCCCGTGGTCGAGGCACTGCGCGCGCAGTGGGATGGCGCGATCTCGATCGACACCTCTAAGCCCGAGGTAGCGCGTGAAGCCATCGAGGTCGGAGCCAACATCGTCAATGATGTCACGGGTCTCACGGACCCAGAGATGGTGCTCACTTGCCGCGACGGGCAAGTGGGGGTCGTCTGTATGCACATGCAGGGCACTCCCCTCTCCATGCAGGACCAGCCCTGCTATGAAGATGTAGTCGCAGAGGTGCGCGCCTTCTTCCTGCAGCGTTATGAGGCGCTTACGGTTGCGGGCATCCCGCCCGAATATATATGCCTGGATCCCGGTATCGGGTTTGGCAAATCCCTAGCGCATAATCTAGCCCTCATTAACGGCATCCCGCGCCTAGAAGTAGAGAACCGTCCTATTCTCATGGGGCTATCACGTAAATCCTTCATCGGGAAGATCCTAGAGGATGCTGACCCTGCACTGCGTGACTGGCCCACCGTGGCACTGACCTCACACACCCGCCAGCTAGGGGCGAGAGTGCACCGTGTCCATCAGGTAAAGGAAAACACGGACGCCCTCCGTATGGCAGAGGCGCTCCTATCAGCCCCAGCATAGTCCACATGACGGAGTTCCAATCCCGTGTGTATGCCGCGCTCTGTAAGGTTCCGGCAGGACAGGTCATCAGCTACGGACAGCTGGCACACGCCGTTGGCTGTAGATCCGCACAGGCGGTAGGGCAAGCCCTCCTGCGTAACCCAGATGCACCACGTATCCCCTGCCACCGTGTAGTCAATGCACAGGGAGAGCTAGGCGGCTACTTTGGTAAGCTCAATAGTGATGAAAAGCGCGCGCTGCTCCACGCCGAAGGCATCAACCTCAACGCAGACGGCACTCGCCTCTGCCCCCCTATTCCGTGGTTCAACAGCGCCTCAGAGAAAGGACTATTACCTGAATAGTTACACTCTAAGGAGCTTACGGCTTATGCACCTTTACGGGGTTCTTACGGCGGGGGTAGAGCGTCTTACACATGGGGCAGGTCGTCCCATCACAGCCGCGGGCGCTGCAGTATTCACGTCCGTAGAAGATGATCTGTAAGTGGAGCTTGTTCCAGCTCTCACGGGGGAAGAGCGCCTTACAGTCCGCCTCCGTCTGCTTTACGTTCTTCCCTGAGGTCAGCCCCCAGCGCTGTGCGAGGCGGTGGATATGCGTGTCCACGGGAAATGCCGGCACCCCAAAGGCCTGCGCCATCACGACCGAGGCGGTCTTATGCCCTACCCCAGGTAAGGTCTCTAGAATATCGATATCCGCAGGCACCTCTCCCGCGTGGTCGTCACGCAGTATCACTGACAGCCCCTGAATGGCGACCGCCTTACGCGGCGCCAGCCCACAGGGCTTAATGATGGCCTCGATCTCAGAGACGGGGACCTCCGCCATGGTGGCGGGAGTGGTCGCACGCTCAAACAGGGCGGGAGTAACCTTATTCACCCGCTCATCGGTGCACTGCGCAGAGAGCAGCACCGCTACTAGGAGAGTGTAGGGGTCGGTATGATCCAGAGGAATGGGAGTGACGGGGTAAAGCCGCTCCAGCTCCGCCAGGATGTAGGCTGCGCGTTCCTTCTTTAGCATCAGTCTAGGGGATCCAGGAGTTACACGCTGGCCATGTGGATCAGCTCGATCAAGCGGCTGTATTGGGTCGCAGAGGTCTTAGCGAGGAACCCCTGGGTATGGCAAAAGAGGACATCGGTCTCAGCCTCTAGGAGGGAGAAGTCGAGCTGCGAGCAGTCATTGTAGCGACTCAGCGCATATCCCGCTCCCCGTCGGTCTGGATAGACGAGGGCGATGACTTGATCGCTGAGGTTCTTCATTTCGACGAAGCGGCTCATACCTAGCGACGGCTCAGAGGGCATATTGTTCGCCTTTGGCAGGACCACAACCTTGTTAGAGGCATTGATCTCCCAAATCTCGCACACCCGCATGAGGTAGTCCAGACGCTCGCGTAGCGAGCGGATATAGTTCAGGAGGTCTTCACCGATCATCTTCATCAGCTCCCACATCGTATCCCCTGGGCCTAGGTATTCTGTGTAGGCGAAGCGGCGCAGAACAGTCACATCGATCGGCGAGTTCAGCTTATTCAGGACATCACGATCTACATCCAGCCACTGCGCCGTCTTTACTGGGCCACGGCAGTCAAACCACTCTGTAGGCTCTAACCACTCGCAAAACTGCTTAGCATCATTATAATACCCCAGAGCCTGCAGGACGAGGGAGATGGAGCAGATCGGCTCATGATCACGCGGTAGCTGGTGGTGGTCAAAGTTCATGAGTTCTGGCTCATGCCGCCCGCCAATGTCGATCACACAGAAGGTCGGGTCACGGAGTTCTTGCTCCGTGGGTTCCCGCCGCACCAGTGGAGCGGGACAATGAGCGAGAACCAGACAACAGGCAAGAAAGTCGTCTTTATGCGCTCCACCCGGGTGTGTTAGGATGGTTTTTACGTTATTCATGTTTCGATTTAACCCGATTGACAAGCAAAGGCAATGGTAAAAGCCTTTGTTTTCACATTATGAGGGGCTTCTGAAAACGATTGGTGCTCCTGGAAGCATTGTCGCGTCAAAGGGAGGGGGGGAGCCTGCCCGCTATGCTGATGCGCTCAGGGGTGCCTGTTGCTTCATTTCGGGTAACTATTCAGGTTGGGCAGAAGGAGTGGTTAACCGCGAAAGGCGCTAAATTGCGCTAAAATGAACTGGGCTGATTGCATGATCAAAGCGAAGTCTCT
>CAYWAG010000277.1:0-3210 GCA_964455925.1 uncultured Verrucomicrobiales bacterium
AAATAATCTGCGTGAATCGGCGTAATCTGCGGGTAAAAAATGTCGTGTAGTGTGAGGCAGGGTGAAGAAATAGAATAGGATGGAGTCATGGCGGTTTCCTCACGGTGGAATCTAGGGTAAGATGATGCACTCCCGTGATGTGAGCTTTATGCCCTCTTGATACGAAAAAGGCGCTCTGCCCGGGGTGTGGGGAGAGCGCCTGTGGGAGTGGTTGCTAAGATGGCAACGGGAGGGGTTACTGAGCGAGTTCTACGCCTAGCTCCTGGATGGAGGAGTTCTCCATGGCGGCGGAGACGGGGTAGGTGCGCCAGATGATCCAGCGGTAGGTGCCGAGCGGGGAGCCGTCTGCGCTCTGGAGGGAGGCGGCGGTGTAGGTGTCCTGTGCTTGGGCGTTGTCAAAGGAGCCGAGTTCGGTGTAGTTCGCGGTGTCCCAGCCTGGATCTGTGTCCGCATTGCTGGCGAAGATGGTCATGAGCTGGCGGCTGCGGTTGCTGCCTTTATGGTGTGCCCAGCTGTTGACCGCCTTAATGCTCTGCGCGCTACCGAGGTCGATCTTATAGGCTCCGTTAGGGAAGCCGTTGATAAAGACGCTGCCGTAGGTGTCTGCGAGCTTACCGTCAAGGAGAGTCGCGAGGGAGTCCTCCTTGGTCGCCTCTGGGGTGGTGACGGTGAGTCCAGCGGAGGCGGTAGGCTGAAGCGTCTGGAAGGCTGTGGCGGATTTAGCGCTCTCAAAGACCGCCTTTGTCGTAGGTGTGACCGTGATGGTGTATGGTGCTTGGTTCCGGACGACGCTGGCAGAGGCGGGTTGCCCGTTGAGGGCAGCTACTGCGGCGATGAGTTGCGCAGGGGTCTTAACGGATGTGCCGTTGATCTTCTGCACGAGGTCGTTGTTCTGGAACCCGGCGCTGAGGCCGAGACTGTCCTTGCTCATACCAGAGAGGACGACACCGCCGTCTTTCTTAGACACTCCGTAGGCGGAGAACTCTTCGCCTTCGAGGCCCTTGAGCTGTGCTCCGACCCAGGTGTAGATGCCTTTGATCTCCTGCTTCTGAGCGGGTGTGGCTTTCTTAGCCTTTTTCTTCCCTGCCTTTGGCTGGAAGGATGGGGTCTTAGCGATCGCCTTTAGGGATGGCTTCTTCACGCCGAACTGGTCCATAGGGAAGTTCTTGAACCCGATGTCAAAGGCCTTGGAGCCTGGCTTAATAGAGAAGTCACCGTTGTCACGATCGACGAAGGGGTTTTCGCCCACGACGGATTTGAAGTCCCAGTTGAACTTCTCTTGGAGGTTCTTGAGGTTATCTTCGTTCGCCTCGTAGTAGAAGTTTGAGTCACTACAGCCGGATACGTCAGCGCCTTCTAGGACGTAGGCTCCGTTCGCGCGGGCCATGACGTTACGGGTGACTTCATCATTACTGTTGCTGAACCAAACGTGCGAGCTGAGGCCGTTATCGACCACGATGTTGTTATATGCCTTACGGCTGAAGCCCTCACGGAGCTTAAGACCTCCGCAAAGCATGAGGTTGTTGTAGATCTCGTAGTTCGTAGATCCGTCATCGAGGTCGATGTCCCAGCCGTGCTCACAGCGCCAGCGGCTGTCACGAATAACGGTGGTGTAGATGGCATCTAGGAAGGGGAGCTCTGGGTTCGCATCCACCGCCGCCTGGGAGGCGGTGAGGTGGTCTGGGCGCCAGTAGCGGTCACGTCCCCAGGAGTTAAAGGAGCCGTGGTCATGCGTCTCTAGGACGGTGGAGAACACGTCACAGCGCTCGATGGTGTGACCACCGAAGGCACCGTCACCGATGTTGATCCCTGCACGCGCACAGTCATAGACGGAGACGTCGCTGATGCGCACCTTAGCGGCGACCTGGATTTGGACACCAGCAGGCTGACGCTCTACGGTTCCGATGCTGTGGATGAGACAGTCCTCAACGATTCCGTGCATGGGGTAGTCGTTCGTCTTTGGTCCCTTAGTGAGGTCAATGGTGCTGAGGTCGTTGCGCTCGCCATACTCGTAGAGGGGGTTATAGAGCGCCTTATCAGAGCCTACAAAGCAGACGCCACTGGCACCGGTGTGGTGGATGTGACAGCCCTTGATGGTGGTGTGGCGGTTATATCCGTTCACGAAGATGGCGTTACCACCCACTTGGTCGAACTCACAGTCGGTGACGCTGATGTTCTCTGTGCCGGTGAAGAAGAAGGCTCCTCCACGGTAGATCGCCCAGTCAGAGCGTAGGAGCTGCTCCTTTGTGTCCATGAAGGTACGGGCAGCGTGCTTAACGGTAAGGCCTTGGAAGTTCAGGTGCTTTACAGGTGCGGCCTCGGTGCCGTTGAGCTCTACGAGGTGGCGCAGGCGCACGACTTCTACATCTGCCGCTGCGAGGTCTAGCCCTGCTGGTGGGATGTAGTAGAGGGTGTTAGTCTTAGCATTATGGAACCACTCGTGCTCGGCATCGAGCTCCTCGAAGACGTTCTCTACCATGCGGTATTCCTCGTGGATGGTGGATTTACGGTTGTTCTGCCATCCGCCCTCGTAGGTGACCTCGCCCTCGGCGTTCTTACCTGTGATGACGAAGTGGTAACCACCCCAGCGGGAGCGGTGCATGGCGTGGATGTAAGCGCCCTTAGGGTCAGCCCAGCCAGCGGCCTTTTCCTTAGAGAAGGCATCTGGGGAGTAACCCTGGTAGGGGCTGTCCTTCTTACTGGCATCAAAGTTCGGGTAACGCGCCATTCTCTCCTGCGTTCCGTTGATGAAGAGTTGGTCGATGGCTAGACCGGCTGGCGTCGTAGCGGTGAATACTCCGTCGCCGGCGTCCTTCCAGTCGAGGTCTAGGAGGGAACCACCACTGAGGACGGCTTGCCCCTCGTTGGCGGCGGTGTAGGTGATAGGGAACTCGGCGGTGCCAGAGTCTGCGCCCGTAAAGACGAGAGTCTCTGGGAGGTAATAGATCCCGTCTGCGAGGGTGACGGTGACTGCCTCCTTGCCAGCTACTGCTTTGGCGCGCTGCTGTGCGGCAGCGAGGGAGGCGAGGGGCTTCTGGGCGGACCCGTCGGCGCTGTCGTCACCGGAGGGGCTTACGTAGAGCTCTAGTCCGCTCGCCAGTGGCGATAGGAGGAAGAGCCCTTGGATGATGCTTGTCCGTAATTTCATAAGATATAGAGAGAATGTGGCTCCTACCGTTTTGGTGGCGCCAAGAGTCTCTGTATGTGCCT
>CAYWAG010000278.1:0-3202 GCA_964455925.1 uncultured Verrucomicrobiales bacterium
CTGCAGATGCAACGCCAGCAAGCCCGGCGAGAGCTGCGATGGTTAGTAATGTTTTTTTCATAGCTGTATGTTGTTTTAGCGATCCCACATCGCAAGATGTAGGACTGCAGTGAACAAAGCAGATGGGGTGCCAAGAACCAATGAATTTTATTGAATATTTTGACGATTTGTTTTTTGTGGTCTTTATTTAGATTTTTTGATTATATTTTTATTGATTATATTGCCCTTATTGATCTCTAGGTAGCAGGATTGGCATCCCGCCATAAAGGCGCCGGTGTTATGGATCGTGACCTCTTGGCGCTGCAGGTGCAGGCAGCGGTGAAAGTGCCCGGTGATAATGTGGCGGGCGGTGGGGAAGTGTGCCTGGCAGAAGGCGTACGTGTCGTGCTTTGCGCGGAGGTGCGTCCGAATCAGCGTGGCGAGACGGCGGGGTGGCCAGAGGGTGTTTAGGAAGTATGTCAGCCGCTTAGGACGCCGCAACAGATGGGAGCCTGGACGTGGTGTCATGAGCGCGACGACCTCATGGGCGAGCACGGTGCGCTCATCTATGGTAAGGTCGGGACGCAAATGTGCCGCGAGGTATGCCTGCACCTCATTCTCATGAGCAAGGTAATAGCGACTCCAGGGGGAGACCTCGGGGTAGATGATATGCCCATGGAAGATGATGATCCGTCCCTCATCCAGCGAGATCATGCTCTGCTCCGAGATCGATGGATCATGGTTCCCTGGGAGAAAGTATGGCTCCACGCCCAGCTCAGCGCATAGGGCATGCAGATCCGCCAGTAACTGCGCTCCACGCACACGCATCGTAGGAGCCAGCTCTTGCCACGTATCTCCATTAAAGATCGCCGTCGCCGCCCCCTGCAGCAGCGGGCGCAGCTGCTCCACATCCGTAATCCGCGATGCCGGGTGCCCAAGGTGGAGATCAGAAAAGACACGAATCGGCTCCTTCATGGTGCAATGTTTGTTGTGAGGCATGGGGGGCGCCGTATGCTACAGAGTCTGGAGGAAGACGTTAAAGCTGGTGGAAGTGTTCTGTGCGAGGCTTAGGTGTTTAGCGATAGACTGAGCACGTCCGACTTTGGCTTTGGTTCCGGTGATTTGAGAGAGTAACTCGGATGCATTAGTAAGAGAATCTGGGTCTCGATAAGTGGCCTTTTACTGGTTTTGAAGCGCGTTACTTGCTGGGTAGGCTGCTTGCACCGCAGTAAGGTCACCTAGAAACCAGCTCTCTAGTTCTTGGCAGACTAATCTGATCTTGTAAGGTTTGCCGAGGTGCTGTACTTTACACTCCAGCCGCGCCTTCAGGGCTATGCAATCCGCGCCATCGTTATCTCTCATAATGATGAAGGTGGGATTATTGTAATTCCAGCTTTTGATCTTTTGACCGCAATTTTTCTCGAGATCTGCCTTACCAGAGAAGGAGATGATATGCCAATCTAACCCCTCCTGTCGCTGTGGGTGGAGTTGCAACATTAGGTGTCGGATCACAGGGCTGAGCGACTCCTCTTCTGTTAAGAAAACGATCATGATAGAGTCATTTACTGATGGGCAATACGAGCTCCAGTTCCGACCATTGTGCCTTGATCCCAGAGTAGCCCAAGCTTCCATCCCGCGTTTGCTTGCTCTGTAAGGAGTGGATCCTCAGATGCCTTCATGACGCGTGAGACCCCGTCTGCTTTCTCGATAATAAAGAGGTTCTCCAGGGTGATCGCATTCAGGAACTGTGGCGAGTGTGTAGAGACAAAGACTTGCCCTCCGTGGCTGGTGTAGTCAGCGAACTCTTCAGCCAGAACAGTCATTAGCTCTGGGTAAAGCTGGTTCTCTGGCTCTTCTACACACAGGATGGGGTGGGGGAGAGGGTCATGGAGAAGGACGAGGTAAGCAAACATTTTGACCGTTCCATCCGAGACGTTCTTGTCGATGAACGGTTCACTAAAGGCTCCGTCCTTATAGCGCATGATGAGACGCCCGTCATCGGTGGTTTGGACCTCAATATTATCTACACCAGGAACTCGTTCGCGCATCTTACTCTTAATAAGGTCAAAGCGGTCTGGGTGTTGCTCATAGAGATGCCTTGCCACGGAGGGGAGGTTTTCGCCTGAGGCGGAGAGGTGGATCGCTCCGTCGTCTTCCTTATCGCCTCTAGCTCTTCCGATGTGGAAGTCCGAGATGTGCCACTGTTCGATGAGGTCTTTGAATGCCTTCGCGGCCTTAAAGCGTTCAAACTGTCCTAGCCCTTTGATGGCTAAGGTGTCGCTGGTAGCCAGAGTTTGATGCTCTCGCTCTAACTCTTCATCTGGTTTAGTGAAATCTTCTTCGTTCGAAATGGCAAACCCTTGCCCTTCTCTAAAGCGCAAGAAATAGTACGGCGAGCCATGCGCTCCTCTCTTGTAGCGTAGGAACTCGTATTTCACTACTGGCTGCCCTGTCTCCGCAAGACCGATTTCGATATGATATGTCACTAGACGGCTTTTGCCTGAAATATCCATCCGAAACTGAATCTCGATTTCGATACAATCCTTGTTCGGATCACAGCCTCGAGTTAGGACTTCTCTAAAGCCATTACGCCCTCCTTCTGTATTTAATGCTCTCCGCACATCTGTCTCTAGACACTTCTTGAGAAAGGCAAAAATTCGAAACAGGGTCGTCTTGCCTACCCCGTTTTTACCGACAAAGACACAGTAGTCGGGAAGGTGGGTGAGGGCGACGTTTTGCAGAGATTTGAAGTTTTTAACCCGGATCGTTTCTAGCTTCATAGTCGTATGCTGGGTAGAAGGTGTTGTGATGGCAAGAGTTCTTTCGTCATTGCGGATCTTCTAGCTTCCGCTGGTGGTATTCGCCTAGCTCCATTTGGGTGTCTCTTCCAGACTGTGGTGAGGTCTTGGCGTCTGTGGTGGGGGCGGTGGGCCATGCCATGTTGCGGAGTTCGGCACTGTTGGGTAGGTCGTCGATGCTTTTCACGCCGAAGTGCTCGTAAAAGAAGTCGGTGGTAGCATAGAGCAGGGGGCGACCGGGGAGGTCGGCGCGGCCAGTGATGTGAATGAGGTCTGCCTCGATGAGCTTCTGGATCATGCCGTCGGACGATACGCCGCGGACGGACTCGATGGATGCCTTAGTCGCTGGCTGGCGGTAGGCAATGATGGCGAGCGTCTCCAGGGCGGGTTGGCTAAGCTTAGCCGCGCGGGGGACGGGGTAGAGG
>CAYWAG010000279.1:0-3194 GCA_964455925.1 uncultured Verrucomicrobiales bacterium
ATAATCTGCGTAAATCGGCGTAATCTGCGGGTAAAAAATGTCGTGTAGTGTGAGGAGTTTTAGGGGCGACCGGTTTTCTCGGCGAGAAAACCCTACCGCCTTAACCTTTTGCTTGATTAGCGATCGTTTTGGCTTGGTTCTGGTGCACCTTTAGGTGCAGCCCGAACATGCCATGCCACATATGCGCATTGAACGACCCAAAGATGGGGTGGTTTCGGCGCAATGTACTCTTAAGCTTGCCGAACTGCTGTACTGCTAGGAGGTGATCGTCGACCGAGCTACGAAACTCCTCGATCACCTCGCTGCCAGCCTCATGGGATGGGAGGACATCATGCTTAGGGTCAAACTGGTCTAATGCCTCTACCCCTTCACCCGTCATCAGGGCAGTGACCACTCGTGTCATCGTTCGGTTCACGATCGCATTATGCTCCATGAGCTGGTAGTAAGACCAGTGCGTCATC
Organism: uncultured Verrucomicrobiales bacterium; assembly: GCA_964455925.1. GTDB lineage: Bacteria > Verrucomicrobiota > Verrucomicrobiia > Verrucomicrobiales > Akkermansiaceae > WTJZ01. The sequence goes on from CAYWAG010000279.1 coordinate 462, forward strand.
TCGGCATCCACCCCCATGGATTGCGGCACTACTACTACCCGTCGCCCTTGTTCTTCTCCCATTCCCTCGGCCAGACTCAGATAGTAAGCCTTCATTCCCTCGGCGGTCTTATTAGCACGCGCCACGGACTGAAATGCCAGCTTCATACGCACCACTTTTCGGATTATCTGCTGCTTCATACGTCTTTCTAAGAGTTCAGCACCCACTGGCATTGTAGTTGCTATTGGTTGGGTTATTTGTTTGTTTGAACTGTTGTGAATTCATATGTATCAAGAATTTATGGTCTTAGTCAGACGGTAATTTATTGAAGTGCACCCCCCCCTAAACTAAAGAAGGATTTATTTTTGAAAATCATTACAGGATGATCAAGTTTAATATTAAATAGGAAGTTAACGATATAATACCCTCTGTGCCTCCGTGTCTCTGTGGTTCAAAAAAAAACGAGCCTACATGCGCTTAACTTCCTCCCACTCGGGTCTGCTTAGATCTCTCGTCGTTCGATGAGGGTGCTCTTAAGCGGGTCAGTGGCGTAGTGGTGGGCGAGGCCGATGGCGAGGGCGTCGGCGGCGTCGTGCGGTGGGTTTTCGGCGAGACCGAGGAGGACGCGAACCATGAAGGCGACTTGTTGCTTATCGGCACTGCCGTTGCCGACTACGGCTTTTTTGACCTTCTTTGGTGCGTATTCGTATGTGCGTAGTTCCTGATCTGCGGCGGCAATCATGGTGGCAGCACGCGCTGCACCCATGGAGATGGCAGTGCGAGAGCTCTGTACGTAGATGATGCCCTCGACCGCGACCTCGTGAGGATTCCAGCGTGTAATGAGGTCAGCGAGAGTGCGACGCACGGTGGCGAGCGCGACAGACTGCTTATGCCTAGCGGGCACCGAGATGACCCCATAGTCTAGAGCGCGGAACTTACCGCCCTCTAGGGCTTGCACGACAGCATAGCCCGTGTTGCGGACTGCAGGGTCTACCGCTAGCACGATCATGGGGAGAGTCTGTCAGGGGGATGCGCTACTTCTGGCTCTACCTACGGCGGCGGCGCTTCGCTGGTGGACGCTTCTTACGTAGTGGCGCGGCGGGCTCGTCGTCGAGAAGGGCGGTGTAGATGTAGGAGAAGCTCTCTACCTTCTTACGCTCGATCTTCATCTTAGTTAGGACTTCTACAGCCTTGGCGAACTCTAGTTCATCGGCGGTGAGGATGGTGAAGGCGTCTCCGTCACGCGCGGCGCGTCCGGTCCGTCCGATGCGGTGCACGTAGTCCTCCGCATTTTCAGGCACCCGGTAGTTCACGACGTGTGTCACGCTGGAGATGTCGATGCCACGAGCTGCAACATCGGTGCAAACGAGGATGTTGTATGTCCCATCCTTGAACCCCTTCAGCGCGGCTGTCCGGTCCGCCTGACGAATGTCGGAGTGCATGGCGGTGACATTGCCGAGGCCGCTCTGCTTAATCTTAGTCGTGACCTTATCCGCCTCCATTCTGGTGCGGGTGAAGACCATGAGGCTCTCGAACTCAGCTTCCTTAATGAGGGCGAGGAGGAGCTCGTCACGTTGTTCCATCGCGACAGGGTAGAAGGCGTGTCGGATCGTGCTTGCGACCTTAGAGCGAGCGACCTCGATCTTGGCAGGATTAATGAGACACCATTGGGCAAAGGTCTCAATCGCTGGCGGCATGGTAGCGGAGAAGAAGAGGGTCTGGCGATCTTCCCATGGGCAGATGTTGACGATCTTACGGACAGCAGGGAGGAAGCCCATGTCGAGCATGCGGTCTACCTCGTCTAGGATGAGGGTGGTCACCGCGCCAAAGCGGAGGGTGCCACGGTAGAAGTGGTCGATCAAGCGGCCTGGGGTCGCGACGACAATGTCTGCCCCGTTTTCCAGGGCTTGGGTCTGCTCACCATATCCTACACCACCGTAGAGGAGGGCGACCTTGCATCCGGTATGTTTACCATATTGCTCGAACTGCTCGGCGACCTGGTGTGCTAGCTCGCGGGTAGGCTCTAGGACAATAATCTGGGGCTTGCCCTTAGGCGCAATGAGAGAGAGGGAGGGGAGGGCAAAGGCGGCGGTCTTCCCTGTACCAGTCTGGGAGGCTCCGATGACGTCTTGCCCTTTTAGGATGATGGGGATGGCATCGCGCTGAATTTGGGTAGGGGTCTCGTAGCCGGACTCCGTTACAGCCTTTAGGATCGGCTCTGCTAGCCCGAGGTCAGTAAAGCGGACTTGGGGGGGAGTTGGAGCCTGTGCCTCGGTAGCGACCTCCTCTGCCTGGGCTTCAGGTGCTGGGGCTACGCTCTCTTCGGGCGCGACTTCAGGAGTGTCCTCTGCCTTCTTCTCGCTGGTAGGCTCTGGGGACTCCTCGCATGACGTTGCATTCTCTGCAGGTGCCGGCTCCTCAGGAGTGGACGACGCAGAGGGCTCTGATACAGCGGGTTCAGATACTGGAATATCAGCGGGGGCAGCTGCTTCTTCAGGGGCGGGGTTTGATGTATTATCCTCCATGAGTGGGTAGCATGACGCTATTAAAGCGCAAAGCGCAAGCAAGATAGGAAGAAAAAGCTGAGACGGTATAAGCCATGCAGACTAAGGGGGCAAATCCATAGGGCGCACGAACGAAGGCTCCCGTCGGCCCTAGTGTCCCTTGCTCGGCATTTTCTATCCGCAGATTGCGCAGATAGACGCAGATTAGGTTAAGAGTGATTCTATCGTAGCACAGAGTCACTGACAAAGT
>CAYWAG010000280.1:0-3184 GCA_964455925.1 uncultured Verrucomicrobiales bacterium
TGCGCCCTGTGGGGACGGGCACAGCTAGTGCTGTGCGCTCCGGATTCGCTTCGCTTGGGTGGTTTGGTGACGGCGGGACGCCGTCACTCCCCTGGGTGATTACTGCATGGTCATGCCGCCATCTACCGCTAGGACTTGTCCGGTGATGTAGCGGGCTTCCTTTGAGGCGAGGAAGGTCACCATGGAGGTTACATCCTCTACGCTGCCGAACTCCTTAAGCGGGATTTTGGCAAGGATGTCAGTGACGACTTGCTCTGGGAGGGCGTCTGTCATGTCGGTCTTAATGAAGCCGGGCGCGATCGCGTTGGCAGTGACTGCACGTCCAGCGAGCTCACGGGCAATAGACTTAGTAAAGCCGATGAGCCCTGCCTTTGAGGCGGCGTAGTTCGCTTGTCCCGCGTTCCCCATGAGACCGATGACGGAGGCGATGTTAATGATACGCGCGTCCTCGGCTTTCATTAGGGGCTTTTGGAACGCCTTCACGGTGTGGAAGGCGCCCTTAAGGTTCGTGTTAAGCACATCGTCCCAGTCCTCGCTCTTCATACGGAGCATGAGGCCGTCACGTGTTACTCCTGCGTTGTTCACAAGAATGTTAGGCGCTCCGAGGTCGGTCTGGATTTGCTTCGCTACTGCGGTAACGGCATCGAGGTCTGCGACATCGACGGCGTATGCTCGGGAGGCCTCTGGGTAAAGCTCGTTGATCGACTTTGCCGCGGTGCCACAGCTGCCCTCGCTCCGGCTAATCACTGCGACCTTAGCGCCTTCGGCTGCAAAGGCCTTAGCAATCTCTAACCCGATCCCGCGCCCCGCGCCGGTCACTACTGCTGTCTTTCCTGTAAAACGTGACATGCCCCCACCATGAAATACCGCCCCTGCATCGAGCAACACTTTTTCCAACCTTTATACGAAGTATGCCTGGAGGGTGGTGGCTTGGGCGGGGTCGTTCAGCGGTAGGGCATGGGCAGGTGCTGGCGTAGAGGTCGGTAGGATGGTGAGAGTGCCCTGCGGGCGGTTCAGCTGGCGCTGGAGGTTAAGGGCGAGGCGTCCCATGGTGTGGCGCGCATTCACCTCGACAATGGGGATGAGCTGGAGGGTGCTGTCGGGCTGACGGGCGACCATGGCATCGACACCTAGGGGCCCGGTGAAGCTGGGGAGCAGGCTGGCGAGCGCGGCGGGGAGGTGCTGGTTATAGAGGTCGGTGAAGTTGGTCTGGGAGAAGAGGTAGGCAGGGACGCCATCGGGGAGATGGGAGGTCCACTTTTGGGCGGCAGTGGCGGAGAGGAACTGCCCTGAGGGCGTGTTCTGCATAATCACGTAACCGCGCAGGCGGGCGGGACGCCCTGCCTGCAGGTCATAGTGCACGGAGAAGTCTGCCACGACGTCCCGCTCTGGCTCGCATAGAATACTGCCGTGCTGGGTGATGCCACGCTGTAGCGCCTGATGTATGCCCGCGGTGAGGCCCCGCTGTGGGTCGTAACGGTAGTGCCCTCGCCCAGAGCAGGCATAGGGGAGCTTAAGCCGTAGCGGAGTGTCTGCAGACTGCAGGGCTGCCTCCAGAGCACTGAGCTCGGTATAGAGCTGGGTGTCCACGGGGAGCTGGAGGGCGTCCTGAAGCTGGAGTCCCAGGTGCTTAGAGAAGGTCTCTGGCGCGGCGGCGGGCTGCCATTGGTGCGGGACGGAGGGCGCGAGCTGGTGCTGATAAGGGGCGAGGGTAGCGGAGGCGTCTGGTGACCATGCCCAGGGCTTCAGGCCGCCGAGCTTACGCTGGGTGAGGTCGGCATCGCTCTGCAGAGCCAGCTCTGGAAGGGTGAGCCCTGCCTCCTGTAGGCGCTGGAGATGCGCAGTGGTGGGGAGCTGGCGCAGGAGGAGCAGGTCATCACGACTACAGGCGGCGAGCATGAGGAGCTCTAGGTCTTGCTCTATCCTGCGTTCTGCGGACGATGGGGTATAGGTTTCGCCGCGGGTCTGGGCGAGCGCGGCGGACTCTGCGCTGGCGTTAAACCAGTGCAGCACAGGAGGGCGCCCGCGCGACTGGGCCGTGACGGACAGGCGGGTGATAAAGTCCTCGTCCAGCCCCGCTGCACGGCGACCGTCAGGATTATAGGGTGCCATGCCCTTGGCTTTGGCGGGGCTAAAGGGTAGCTCTAAGCCACTGATATATGTCTCCCAGTCCGAGCGCTGTGGGTCAGCCTTCCACTCTCTTAACCAATGGATGCCATGTCCTACGTGCCCGATCTCGTCTTGGTAGATTTTCTCTAGGACATTGGCGGTGCTGGTGTCACCTACCTGCCGAAAGAGCTGGGCGTAGTGGTGGGAGAAGTCGAGGTTTGCCTGCTCAAAGGTGAGGTTCAGCTGCGTGACGAACTCCATGGGGGAGCGCATAGGGGAGACCAGCCGCCAGAAGTAGCTGTTAAGCGGGAGCTGCCCGAACTCGTGCCCAGTCTCGCGCATCCGACGCATATACATGAGGGTATGCATCTGCTCCTCGCGCATGGCCTCATACACGCCACGCCGATACGCGGCCGGGGCATCGGGGAACTTTAGGAGCACCAGTGCCATGAGCTCAGATGCCAGTAGCTCGTGGTTAGCGAGGAAGTGGAGCAGCTCGCCCCGGGACGCCTCCTGATCCAGGGTGTTCACCCCAGGGAACTGGGCGCGCACCCCGCTCTCAGACAGTGCTAGCTCGGCAGGACGCGCGGGAGCCTGAGGGGTGCAGATCGCAGGGGCACGCTGCGTATCAGGCAGGGCGATATCTGCGACCGTAAGCTTCTCGGTAAGGGTCTGCCCAAAGAGGACTTGGGTAGCGGCATCAGTGATCGTCATGAGGGAATAAAGTCGTTGGGTGTAACTATTCAGGTGGGGGTAGCAGGATATTTAAACCGCGAAAGGCGCTAAATTCCGCTAAAAAAGAAAGGAACGCAAACCTGCATGTGAGTGCATCATCGTATTACGTGCCACGCGAGCATATTAGAGTGAACCAGAATAGTCACAGAGTAAGACTTCACAGAATTAACGCCTACTCGCCCTGTTGCTCCTCCGCCTTCCGCAAAGCAAACTACAAGAGACCTCGCTTTGGTCATGCAATCATCCCAGTTCATTTTAGCGCAATTTAGCGTCTTTCGCGGTTAACTACTCCTTCAGCCCCACCTGAATAGGTACCGTTGGGTAGGGTAACGCAGTATCA
>CAYWAG010000281.1:0-2319 GCA_964455925.1 uncultured Verrucomicrobiales bacterium
GGGATTACCTACAGCCATCGCTTACCGCTGGGCCGCCTCCGAACTGCTACGATCCTACCAGCCCGCCTCGGCCTTGATACTCTCACCCTCCTCCGCCAAACCCCCATCCCACAGCGAGCACAAACAAAGGTAAAGATCACACGCTCAAAGGTCTTTAGCACCCTAGCACGTAGTATCTTAGCATATTAACCCTAGAAAGCAGATGAATAGCGCCCCTTGGTATGCTTTACCGGGGCAGGGGAGTGGTGAGTCTGGAAGTACTGATATGCGGGGGCTAGCTCCTGCCAGAAGCTGTACCATGGGGAGCTCTGTGCCCGCTTCTCCCACCCGTCCTCCATCCGGAAGGGGTATGTGTGGAAGGCGATGCTGGGTTGCCCTGCCTTAAGAGCGGCCTCGACGAGGAGGTAGATCTTTTCGATCACGGGGTCAGTCATGGCATAGCAGCCGATGGAGAGGTTACTACCATGCACCATGATAAAGGAGCCGGTGCGCTTGTGGTAGCGGTCATAGGCATTAGGGTATCCGATGTTAAAGGAGAGGTGGTAGCGGCTCTGGGGATTCAGCGCGCGGCGGTGGATGTGGTAGAACCCCTCTGGCATTTGTCCGTCGCCCTCCTTGAGCTTAGGTCCCAGCCCTCCAGAGACGCCGGCGATGTGATAGGTGGCATAATGCTGAAAGCTCGTTTGCCCCTGTGGTCGCACCCATACCTCTAGTTCACGCTCGGCCTTAAAGGCGCGGAGGAAGACCTGCTCCCCGATCCGCATCCCCTTAGCCGCCAGCTCCTCCCGCAGGGATGGCATGACCTGCTGCTTGACACGTTCGAGCCGGCTCTGGGCGGTGCTAGGGGATGTTATCATGATCAGGATGCAGAGGGGGAGCGTGAGGACGGTACAGAGAAAGTGGGCGGAGATTCTCATTGCGCACAGAGGGGGGCGGTTCATACCATAGATGTATAACAAATGAACGCGCTTTCTGAAATCTTTATTTTATACACGCCCTGGGTAGTGACCTATGGGCTATTGTTAGTCGGGCTAGTGGGTGCCTTTGTGCCTGTGATCCCTAGCCATCTGATTATACTGCTCGCAGGGGTGGCGCATTACCTGATGCTGCGCCCAGAGTCTGGGATCGGCTGGGTGGGGCTGGTGATCTTAGCCTTGATATTGATCGGCTCACAGTTGTTTGAGACCATGAGCGGCTCCATCGGGTCTAAGTGGTTCGGCGGGACGAAGTGGGGCACGGTCGGGGCGATGGCGGGGCTCCTAGTAGGCTTGTTTTTTGCGCCCTTTGGGTTTATTCTCGGCCCGCTGATCGGGGCGTTGCTCCTAGAGAAACTCTTAGGCAAGCAGTCGCTGAAGCAGGCGGCGAGCTCGGGCGTGGGATCCGCAGTAGGGACGCTTACCGGCTTACTCATGCGCCTCGTGATGGCATTTGTGATGGGGATCTACTTAATTCTCGATATTTATCTTTTCAACTGGTAGTGGCTGGCACTAATGTCCCCACAGAGCGTCTTCCGGGTGGTCGCGGTCATGCCTAGCATGGTCGAGGAAAGTCCGGACTTCATAGGGCAACATGCCATGTGAAAGCGTGGAATGGGAGAGTGTAAGCTCTCCTAGATGGAAAGTGCCGCAGAAATTAAACCGCCTACCTCGGTAGGTAAGGGTGAAATGGTGGGGTAAGAGCCTACCGCTCCGGAGGTAACAATGGAGGCAGGGTAAACCCCATGTGAAGCAAGACACAACAGGAGAAGAGTCGCCCGCTCGTCGAATCTCCGGGTAATAGTCGCACTCCCTCTCGGGGGAGTCCTGCTCGCAGGAAGACAAATGGCCACACATCGCCCCCTTCACCGGGGGCGAGGACAAAATCCGGCTTACAGGAAGACGCTCACTTTTCCTTTCCCTATCCCTGCCCTCAGGAGATCGAGGTTTTTTTCACTCGCCAAGTGTTGCAAAGTGAATTTTAACAGTGAGAGCATGGCAGACATCTCCCGTAAAAAAATCGTAATTCTCGGCTCTACCGGTTCCATCGGCACCAGTGCACTAAAGGTCGCTCGTGACGTTCCTGAGCGCATGGAGGTAGTGGGGCTAGCCGCGGGAGGGAATACAGATCTGCTGATCCAGCAAGCCCGTGAGTTCGGCGTTACCCAGGTCTCCGTGGCAGATCCCGCTAAGGTAGCAGAGGTGCAAGCCGCGCTGGGACCACAGGTCACCGTGCATGCCGGTGATGACGGGCTCCTAGCGCTAGCAGAGCTCGCGGATGCAGACATGGTGCTCGTCTCCATCGTCGGGACGGCGGGGCTGCACCCGACCTTAGCCGCGATAG
>CAYWAG010000281.1:2329-3184 GCA_964455925.1 uncultured Verrucomicrobiales bacterium
CAGTAAGGAAGTCCTCGTCCTAGCCGGCGAGATCGTCATGGCTCGCGCCCGTGCCAAAGGCGTAAAGGTCTTACCGGTGGACAGTGAGCATAATGCCCTGTTCCAATGCCTAGAGGGGCACCAAGGAGGGGATAAGGAAGTGCGCCGTCTCATCCTGACCGCCTCTGGCGGCCCGTTCCGTGATCCCGCTCTATGGCCGGCTGCGCGCTTAGCAGAGGTCACGCTGGCAGACGCGCTGCGCCACCCAACATGGACGATGGGGCGTAAGATCACGCTGGACTCCGCATCACTCTTTAATAAGGCCCTAGAAATGATCGAGGCGCGCTGGCTCTTTAATGTCGAGATGGCTAAGGTCGATGTGACCATCCACCACCAGAGCATCATTCACTCCATGGTCGAGTTCACGGATCATTCCATCCTCGCTCAGCTCAGCCAGACTGATATGTGCTTCCCGATCCAATACGCCATTACTTACCCAGATCGCGTCCCCAACGGTCTCAAGCCCTTAAACTTTACCGATCTCCGCGAACTCACCTTTGCCGAGCCACGCAGAGAGGACTTCCCCGCGCTCGACCTAGCGATGCAAGCGGGCACAGCTGGCGGAACGCTCCCTGCTGTGCTCAATGCCGCTAACGAGGTCGCAGTGCAGGGCTTTATCGACGGGCAGATCCGGTTCCCGCAGATCTGGGAGACAGTAGCAGCGACGATGGACGCGCACTCCGTCTCCCATCCTACAAGCCTAGATGGATACATCCAGGCAGATGCCGAAGCCCGAGAGAGCGCACAGCGTATGATACACCCCTAACCAACGCCAAACACCCAAGGAGCTTTGCTCCACCCAGATTCGCAACGCGC
>CAYWAG010000282.1:0-3167 GCA_964455925.1 uncultured Verrucomicrobiales bacterium
GAGCTTATTTTCGCCAAAGACGCACTGCCCCGCCGTCACAAACGGAGCCACCTCATCCGCAGACCAGGTCTTAGAGACCGCGATCAACTGCACCTCCTCCCTCTGGCGTCCCACAGACTGGCACGCCGCCTGGATATGAGCCTCAACTTGCGCTAAGGCTAACTGCTGGGGTGACTGGTGGACTGAATCACTCATATCATTCCGTGGATTAGAGAGACGGTCAGCGACCTACTCACTCACCTGCTCCGTCGCGCTCCCATCGCTCAGGTTAACGAGGTCACCCAGCACATTCAGGGATTCACGTTTAGCAGGATCCAGCCCAGAGGGATACTCAGGAGCATCATTTAACTCCTCCAGATCCTCCTTAGCCTTACGCATATATTGATCGACCCCGAGGTCCACCTCCGGAAGCTGATCCGTGTTAAGGTCATCCAGCGCTAAGCGATAAATCTTAAAGGTCTGCTCATCCTCCTCCAGCATCTTAGGATACCTCTGGTTCTGCTCCTTGATCCGGTTTTTACGGCGGACCTCAGCCTCCTTAATCTCAGCGCGACGCGCCGTGATGCTTAAGCTCGTTTCATTCTTCTCGATCCGCTCCTTCGTGCGCTCTACCTCCTCTGCGATAAACTGGAAGTCTAAGTTTTGGCGGACCCGCTCCTGGCTACGCATCAACAACGACTCCACATGCAGATCGTCAGGATCCAGGCTATCATAACGCGCCGGACGGATTTCATCATATGCCAGTGCATGCTTAGCATACTGCTCCCCGATCTCCATGCTATCAAAGATCGATGGCAACATGATGTCAGAGACCACTCCACGCAGCTGGGTTGACCCACCATTAATGCGGTAATACTTCTGGATCGTAGGCTTGATCATACCGGCGCGGGTAGAGTCCTGATACCACTTCATATACTTCCCGATCTCGATAGGCTGCTGCACGGTGCCCTTACCATAGGTGGATTCACTCCCCACCACTACAGCGCGACCATAGTCCTGTAATGCCGCCGCTAAGATCTCACTGGCAGAGGCACTGGTTCGATCCACCTGCACCACGACAGGCTTAGTAAACATCGCCTCCTTACTATAAGAATTACGCGCCCGAATGTTCCCTAGGGAGTCCTTCACCTGCACGACCGGCCCCTTACCGGTGAGCAGCCCCGTGATACGGGTCACCTCATCCAGCGACCCACCACTGTTCCCTCGCATATCGATGATCAGACCATCCACTTGCTCCTGATTTAAGCGCGTAAGGAGAAGCTCCACATCCTGCGCCACGCTCGTCTTCCCTGTGGCAAAGTCACGGTAGAATGAGGGGATCTTAATCCACCCCAGCTTCTGTGTCTTATTCCCCTCAGCATCCAGGTATTGATAAATCTCAGCCTTCGCCATTTCCTCCTTCTGCTCCACCACTTCGCGGCGAATCTGGATCAGCTTAGACTCCCCAGGGGCACCATCTGCCGGCTCCACCTTCAGCGTAACCGTGGAGTTCTCCTTACCCCGGATAATACTCACAACCTTATCCAGTGGCATGTAGAGAATATCGGTCATCTCGCCCTTAGAGTTCGTATCCACCCCGATGATCTTATCGTTAAGCTGTAACTCCCCCTGCTTATCAGCAGGCCCACCGATCACGACCCCCTTAATCATCGTCGACCCATCATCCTCAGAGGACAGTAACGCCCCGATCCCCACCAGCGAGTTCGCAATGCTCGTGCGGAATTGGTCTGTCTCACGCTTACTAAAGTAATCCGAATGCGGATCATACGCCGCCGCTACGGTGCTAAAGAAAAAGTTCGCGATATCCTCCTCATCAAAGTCTGTATAAGTCTTCAGAATACGCTCATAACGCTTCACGACCTTCTCATAAGGCCCATCCCCCTTCAGGAAGGCATCCGCCTCCTTATTCATCTCATCCGCTCTCTGCTGGATCGACTCACGGCGTAAGACCTCGTCTAATACCGCATCCTTCGCCTGCAGTGCCCACAATGCTTCTGCCGCCTGCGCGCCGTCAGGCCAGGGCTCGTCCTCGCGGTTCAGCGCCAGCGTAATATCAGCATCAAAGGTAAAATCCTGCGCCGCTAACAGCTCTAAGGTAAAGGCAACACGAGCCTTAAGCTGCTCAAAGAAGATGTTATAAATCTCCACCGCAGGATCCACTCCCTGGGAGCGAATCAGCAAATCATCCAGCTCCGTCGCATACTTCGCACGGATACTATCGACCTGCTCCTGTGTAAAATACGTATGCTGAGGATCCAGGAAATCGATGTAATCCTCTAAAATACGCTCAGACATCGCATCATCAAACGCCAGCTCAGCGTAATGCCCGTTTTGCAAAATCACCACGATCTCCTTCCCCACTTCATTAAAGTTCGTCTTAGCCTGCGCACAATGACACAGAAGGAAGGAGAGGAGAATATATGTAAGCGAGCGAAGCATGATAGATGTAAGAGTTACGGAGGTTCTGCAGAGCAAGGGAAGCCCTGATCCCCCGTTGATACCAGAAGAGAGCGGAACTTCAATGAGATTTTGTGTGATCATTCCCAAATCCCTGCACATCTCCCCCTCACCCCCTCGCCCTGCCGCGCTTTACGACACCCAAACCTTACCAGAGAGCTTTTAGATGCAGTATCAGCCGCCCACGCCAACAATATTCCTTGAAAGAAATTTTACGAAAACTTAAAAACATTAACATCACCTCCCTTTAGAACTTCACCCTATGATCCACTACGCCCACACCGCCGAAGACAGCAAAGGTCAACTCCTCCCATCTGAGCAATGGGAACCACTCTTCACCCCCTTCGGAGCGGTTGATCCTAATAATCCCCAACAAGCCTGCGCCGGGCTAAACGGAGAACACGATCCAGACCCCAACGTCACCTCCTGCCCCCACTGCGAAGCAAACGCACCAAACCACGGACACCTCAATAAAGTCGCCCACTGGACTGCCTACTTCGCCCAGAACATGCTCCCAGAGACACACCTTGACCGAGAAACCCTAGCCAAATGGGGCTACCTCACAGGCCTCTGGCATGACCTCGGGAAGTTTTCACAAGAGTTCCAAGAATACCTTGCGAAGGCTGCAGATCCGCATGAATCAGAAATAGCTCAAAAGGTAGATCACACTTCTGCAGGAGCTAAGCTAGCAGTCACCAAAGGGCCGCAAG